>NZ_JAUCMM010000004.1:0-278466 GCF_030362975.1 Curtobacterium subtropicum | reverse complement strand
GGTCATAGCGAGAGGGAAACGCCCGGTCACATTCCGAACCCGGAAGCTAAGCCTCTCAGCGCCGATGGTACTGCAAGGGGGACCTTGTGGGAGAGTAGGACGCCGCCGGACTCAACGTTCAGCAACACCAGGAAACCCCTGACCGTGACCGGTCAGGGGTTTCCTGCGTTCCCGGCGGCGATCATCGTGCTGAGACCTTCGTCGCGTGTTTGTAGTCGCGGGCGGCCGGCGGAGAGAATGGGTCTGTGGGGGCACTGGTGATCGTGATGTGCGTCGGGGCGGTGTGTGCCGTGGCGGGGGCGCTTGCGTACACCGGGCTCTGGCGATCGTGGATTCGACGGAACGCCTCGACGCAGATCTTCGGGCTGGGGTGGCTCGGGCTGTCGGTGCTGTCCCTGGGTGTTGCGATGACGCAGTTCGACGGTCCCTTCCTGACGCTGGCCGGTGTCCTCATGATCGTTTTCGTCGTGTCGGGCATCGTGGGGTTCTGTCTGTCGCTCGGCATGCTGCGATGGGCGACCCCGCGCTGGTACCGCGATCGGACACGACGGTGAGCCACGGGGAGCCGAGACTGCCGTGGCCGGACGTGCGGTGGGATCGTCTGGCGATCGTCGGTGGTCTCGTGCTCGAGGTCCCGGACGGCTGGACGGCGGTCGCACGCTCGGGAGCGGTCGAGCTCGCACGTGCCGGGTCGACCATCACCCTGTGCCCCGTCGACACCCTGGGAGCCGACCCTGCGCTCGACTTCGCAGCCGTGGCAGCGGAGGACCCGGACGCGTTGCTCGTGGAGGGCGTTCCGGACCGGCTCGTCGTCCTGGGGAGTACCGACACGTTCCAGGACGTCCGGTACGCCGAGGTCGGCCTCACAGCGGTGGGCATCACCGCACGCGGTCGGGTGCGCGAGTGGCCGGCGGTCACGCAGGTCGTCGACGGCGTACTGCGGTCGCGGTGGTCGTCCCCGTCGTCTCGGCGAACAGCGGGGAAGTCGGAGACCGGCCGCGACACCGGTGTCGGGCTCAGTGTCAGCGCGTCGAGCGGCCCCACCGCAGCGAAGGTGCGCGACCGGGCGGCTGCTCCGTTCACGGTGCGCGGCCCGAACGGGTTGTTCGAGCACCTCGTGCAGGTGGAGGACCGCGGGATCGTCCCCGGACGGCTGCGTCGATCCGAGGTGGGCATCGCTGCGCGCACGGCGGGACTCACGTGACGATTCGGCGCGCTGACGGCCACCGGGTCTGCACTGCTGCGCCCGGCGCACGGCCCGGACGACCTGCTCGTCGTCGAGAGCCGGACGCGCGACGTCGTCACGAGGCGATGGCGTGCGTGGCTCCGGGACGGTGACGCCCTCGTCGTCGAGGACGGCGACGGGGGGAGCGCGATGGGTGTGCTCCCTGACGGACAACTCGTGCGGGAGCTGCTCGGCTGGCTCGGCGTCGACCCTGCCTGGGTGGTCGCCGGAGCGGAGTCGGTCTCGGTCCCGCTCACTGCCCTGGACGACCGTGACGGCCCGTGCCCGTGCGACGTCGGGTGGATGCGGGCAGCGTGGCGCGTCCGTGACTGGCACACCGTCCGCGGTCAGGGCGAGCGACGTCAGTACGGCGTGCTGTCGATCGTGGTGCCGGGCATCGGGGTGTTCGATCGGGAGGTCGACGGCGACACGCTCACGCTGCAACCGTCGTCGCCGGCGGAGCTCGCACGGGACGTGGTCCGGTTCCTGACGGCCGAGCGGCGCGACGAGGCCTGAGCGCGAGCGTCTGCAGCTCCTCAGCGCAGGATGCCGAGCTCCATCGCGCGGGTCACGGCACGGGTGCGGTCGTTCACGCCGAGCTTCTCGAACACGTGCCCGAGGTGCGTCTTCACGGTGGTCTCGCTGACGAAGAGCGCGCGGCCGATGGCGGGGTTCGAGTTCCCCTGCGCGACGAGCTGCAACACCTCGAGCTCACGTGGACTCAGCGCCGGTCCGACCGGGGCCTTCGCGGTGGTCCGGCGGACGAGCGCCGCGGCCGCCGAGGGAGCGAGGGCTGTCTCACCCCGAGCGGTCGCCCGCAGCCCGGCGAGGATCTCGGACTCCGGAGCGGCCTTGAGCAGGTATCCGGACGCGCCGGCCTCGATCGCGGCGAGGATCTGGTCGTCGGACTCGTACGTGGTGAGGATGAGCACGCGGACGTCGGGCGCGCGCGCGAGGATGCGCGCCGTCGCCTCGTCGCCGGTGCACCCGGGCATCCGCAGGTCCATGAGCACGATGTCCGGCCGCTCGGCCAACGCGGTCGCGACGGCGCCCTCGCCGTCGCTGGCCTGACCGACGACCTCGACGTCGTCGGTGTCCTGCAGCAGGGCGACGATGCCCGCGCGGACGATGGGGTGGTCGTCCGCCACCACGACCCGGATCACCGTACGGCTCCGGTGACGGGAGGCTGCGCCGGCGCGGCCTGGAGGCCCGGCTCGGCTCCGGCGGGCACGGCTGCCTCGATCGCGGTGCCGGCGGGTACGGCTGCCTCGACCACGGTGCCGGCACCCGGTGCCGACGTCACCGCGCAGGTCCCGCCCGCCAGGGCGAGCCGGTCGTGGAGCCCGCGCAGGCCGCGCCCCGCGGTCGGAGCCGCGGCGTCGAACCCGGTGCCGTCGTCCTCGACACGGAGGACGACCTGCGGACCGTCAGCGTGCAGTGCGACGCGGGCCGAGGTCGCGCGGGCGTGCGCGCGGACGTTGGCCAGGGCCTCCTGTCCGACGCGGAGCAGGACCACCTGCGCGTCGCGGTCGAGCGGGCAGTCCGGGGCGTCGACCGCGACCGGGACGCCCGTCTCGCGGGTGAAGCGTTCGCCGAGCCGGTGCAGCGCAGCGCCGAGGCCGTCGCTGGCGACCCCGGCGGCGCCGGCCGCGACCAGGACCCGCGATTCCTCGAGCGCGGTCCGTGCGGAGTCCTCGAGCACGGCGAGGCGCTCGCCGAGCCGGTCGACACGGTCAGCAGCGAGGTCGGCCCGCGCCCGCTCCGTGAGCATGACGATGCCGGCGAGATCCTGCGCGACGGTGTCGTGGATCTCGCGGGCCAGGCGTTCGCGTTCGCTCGTGATCCCGGCAGCGCGGTTCGCCTCAGCGAGGGACTGCTGCGTCGCCTCGAGCTGCTCGATGAGCTGGCGGCGCTCGTCGGACAGCCGGGCGATGCGGGAGATCCAGAGCCCGAGCGCGCACGCGCCGAGGACGCTGATCGCCTCGATGACGATCGTGCCGGCGAGGGCATCGGGGCCGGATGCGATCTGCAGGCCGACGCCCGACGCGATGCCGATGGCGACCGAGACCCAGACGGCGGTGCGGATGCGCTCGATCTGGCACCATGCCACGGGGAACAGGACGGACTGGATGAAGGCGGTGCTCGGGACGACCGCGGGCAGCACGAGGGCGACGATCACGAGCAACGGCACGAAGGCTGCGGCGGCGCGCGGCTCGTCGTACCCACGCCAGCCGTACGTCACGTACGCCAGCGTGAGTAACCCGAGGGCGACGAAGGCCGGCCAGCGTGACGGCCAGGGCGACCAGTCGGTCGCGGCGATCACCGACACGAGCGCGACGGCGACTGCCACCGCGACGTGCAGTCCCCAGTTGCGGTGCCTGGTGATCCGGTCCATGCCGACAGCATCCCATCGAGTGCCGCCGTTGCGAGCGTTCTCCACAGGCACGGTCAGGAGTCCCGCCGGTTCCACCGGAACGTCAGGAGGCACGCGACGGTGCCGACGACCAGCCATGCTGCCAGGACGAGGGCCCCGAGCCCGAGGTGCCACGCGCCTCCCGGCTCGGCGGACGCGAACGCGTCCGGCAGGAAGACCGAGCGCATCCCCGATGCCATCCAACGCAGGGGGAACACGCTCGCGACGGTCTGCAGCCAGTCGGGCAGCTGGGTGAAGGGGAGGTACACACCGGAGATGAACTGCAGGACCAGGACGACGGGGACGACCGTGGCGGTGGCGCGGCGGCCCTCGCGGGGGAGTGCCGAGATCGCGATGCCGAGGACGCTCGCCGTCGCGACACCCAGGAGCATGATCCCGGCGAACCGCGCCCACGCACCGCCGTCGGTCGGCAGGTCGACGCCGAAGACGACGCTCGCGACGACGAGGAGCAGCGCGGTCTGCGCGATCGAGGTCACGAGGACCATGCCGATCTTACCGACGAAGTAGCTCACGACGGGGAGCGGGGTGCCGCCCAGGCGCTTGAGCGTGCCGTCGCTGCGCTCGCCGGCGATGTCGACGCCGAGGGCCTGCGTGCCGGAGAGCAGGAAGCCCGTGGCGACGAGTCCGGGCAGGTAGTAGGTGGCGTAGTCCACGCTGACGTCCGGGCCCGCCTGGATGTCGGCGGCGCTGCTGAACGCCACCGAGAACAGCGCGAGCATGACGATCGGGAAGAGGAAGGTGAAGAAGACCGAGTCGGGCGCGCGGAAGTACGACCGCAGCTCGTACGTGATGCGGTGGGCGCCGAGGCGGATGCCGAGTGCGGGGTTCATGCTGCGTGCTCCGAGATCATGGTGAGGTAGACGTCCTCGAGTGCGGGGCGGATGACCTCGAGTGCGTGCATCGGGGTCGTGGTGCTCCGGACCAGGGCGGTCGGGTCGGTCGTGCGGCGTTCGTGCCGTGCTCCGGTGTCGTCCTGCCACCGGACGATCGGTGTGCGTGCGTCCGGTCCGCCGATCGCGTCGATCGGCGCGACGTCGAGCAGGCGGCCGCCGGCGAGCACGGCAGCGCGGTCCGCGAGGTGCGCGGCCTCGTCGAGGTAGTGCGTGGTGAGCAGGACCGTGGTGCCCTCGGCGCTGACGTTCCGGATCAGCTGCCAGAACTGCCGACGGGCCTCGGGGTCGAAGCCGGTGGTCGGTTCGTCGAGGAACAGCACCTCCGGTCGGCCGATGATCCCGAGGGCGACGTCGACGCGGCGGCGCTGCCCTCCAGAGAGGCGACTGATGCGGGTGTTGCGCTGGGCCTCGAGTCCGGTGGCGGCGAGGAGTTCATCCACCGGACGGCTCCGCGGGTACAGGTGGCGGAAGTGCTGCAGCTGCTCGGCGACGGTGACGTTCGGGGACTCAGCACTGGTCTGCAGGACGATGCCGATGCGGGCGTTGTGGCTGCGACTGGCGCGCGCGGGATCGTGCCCGAGGACGCGGACCTCGCCGCCGGTGCGGGAGCGGAACCCCTCGAGGATCTCGACCGTGGTGGACTTGCCTGCGCCGTTCGGCCCGAGCAGGGCGAACGTCTCGCCGGGCTCGATCGTGAAGGAGACGTCGTCGACGGCCCGCTTGCCGTCGGGGTACTGCTTCGTGAGGTGCTCGACCGTGACGGCCGGTGTGGTGGTCATGCATCCAGCCTGACGGGCGGGCGGGCTCCGGCGCATCGGAGGGGCGGGCGGAGGTGCATCCTCCGATCGGGGGATGTCGTGTCCGGTCGAGCCGGCTGGCCCCACCGCGGCGGAGCCGTTCCGCGTCCGGCGCGTCGGTCGGCTGGTTCGGACGATCGATCTCGTCGGCGTGGTGACGATCCTGGTTCGCGCGACCCGGGTTCCGCGAACCAGGATCGTCAGTTGCCGTGTCGGAGATCGAGTGCCTGCGGGATTGCTCCCGGCAGTGGACCTGGACGCGGGTGGCGGACGGACGGGTGGCGGACGGACGGGTGGCGGACGGACGGGTGGCGGACGGACGGGAGGCGCGGGGCGGGCTGGTCGCGCGCCTCCCGTCCGTCCGGTGCGCTGACCGGTGTGCTCGGTCGCGCGGCCGCCCCTGTGGTCGCCTCGGCGTTCGTGTCAGTGGTCACGCTGACCGGGCTGCCCCGGTCGGCGTCCGAGTGCGGCCGGGCTGCCTCGGTCAGCGTCCGAGAGCGGTCCGCAAGTACGGCGCGGTCCGGCTCGCGGGGGACGCCGCGACCTCGCTCGGGGTCCCGGAAACCACCTGACCGCCCTCGTCACCGCCGGCCGGGCCCATGTCGATGACGTGGTCCGCCTGCGCGACGACGGACATGACGTGCTCGACCACGACGACGGTGTTGCCCGCGTCGGTGAGCCGCTGGAGCTGCGCGGTGAGGAGTTCGACGTCCGCCGGGTGCAGGCCCGTGGTCGGCTCGTCGAGCAGGTAGAGCGTGTGACCGGTCCGGGCGCGTTGGAGTTCGGTCGCGAGCTTGATGCGCTGGGCCTCGCCGCCGGACAGCTCGGGCGCGGGCTGCCCGAGCCGCAGGTAGCCGAGGCCGACGCTCCGCAGGGCGTCCAGCGCGCGGGCCGCTGCGGGCAGTTCGGCGAGGGCGTCCGATGCCTCGTCGACGGTCATGCCGAGGACGTCCGCGATGGTCGATCCGTTCCGGCGGACCTCGAGCGTCTCGGCGTTGTACCGCGCGCCGTGACACTCGGGGCACGGCGCCCAGCTGCCCGGCAGGAACAGGAGTTCGACGGAGACCGACCCCTCGCCCTGGCAGACCTCACAGCGGCCGCCCTCGATGTTGAAGGAGAACCTGCCGGCGGTCCAGCCGCGCTCCCGGGCATCATCGGTCGCGGCGAAGGCCTGGCGCACCGCGTCGAACATCCCCGTGTAGGTCGCGAGGTTGGACCGCGGCGTGCGGCCGATCGGCTTCTGGTCGACCTCGACGACGCGGGTCACGAGCGGGTGCTGCGTCGCGACCGACGGCAGGACCCCTCCGACGAGCGAGGACTTGCCGGAGCCGGAGACGCCCGTCACCGCGGTCATCACCCCGAGGGGCAGGTCGACGTCGAGCCCGTTCCCGTCCGAGCCGCGCAGGTTGTGCAGGGTGAGGTCACGGAGCTCGAGTGTTGCCACGGGTTCGCGCTGCTCGTGCTCGACGGGTGCGGTCCGGGGCTGCAGGTAGCGCCGTGTCACGCTCTCGGGGACGTCGGCGAGCCCCTCGGGCGGCCCGCTGTAGAGCACGCGTCCACCTCCCGAACCGGCACCGGGGCCGACGTCGACGATCCAGTCCGCACGTCGGACGATGTCCATGTCGTGCTCGACCACGAAGACGCTGTTGCCGCTCGCGCGCAGGTCGCCGAGGACCTGCACGAGCGACTCCGCGTCGGCCGGGTGCAGCCCCGCGCTCGGCTCGTCGAGCACGTAGACCACGCCGAACAGCCCCGACCGGAGCTGCGTCGCGATCCGGAGGCGCTGCGTCTCACCGGGGGAGAGCGACGGCGTCGCGCGGTCGAGCCCGAGGTACCCGAGGCCGAGTCCGACGAGCACCTCGACCCGGCCGAGCAGGTCCGCGGCGATCGACTTCGCGACCTCGGACCGCTCCCCGGAGGTCACCCGGCTCTGCGCGGGCGACGGGTCGGTCAGCTCGGCTGCCGGGCGCAGGACCGCGGCGACCTCGGACAGCGGCAGGGCGTTGAACTCCGCGATGGAGCGGCCGCCGAACGTCACGGCGAGGGCTGCCCGGGTCAGCCCGGAGCCGTGGCAGAGCTGACACGGGCCGGACTCGACGAAGCGCAGGGCCTTGTTCCGCTGGGTCTCGCTCTGCGAGTCGGCGAGGGTGTGCAACGTGTACTGCCGGGCGCTCCAGAACCGACCCTTGTACGGCTTCGCCACCCGGTCGCGCTTGGGGTGGACCTCGACGACCGGCTGCTCCTCGGTGAAGAGGAGCCAGTCGCGGTCCTCGCGCGGGAGCTCGCGCCACGGCCGGTCGATGTCGTAGCCGAGCACCGCCGTCACGTCGCGCAGGTTCTTGCCCTGCCAGGCGCCGAGCCAGGCGGTGATCGCGCCCTCGCGGATGGACAGCGACGGGTCGTGCACCGCCGAGGCCTCGGTCACCTCGTGTGCCGTGCCGAGGCCGTGGCAGCGCGGGCACGCACCGGCGACGGTGTTCAGCGAGAACGAGTCGGAGTAGAGCTGCTCGGCGCCTTCGGGGTAGGTGCCGGCGCGGGAGTACAGCATGCGCACCGAGTTGCTCAGCGTCGTCAGCGTGCCGACGGTCGAGCGGGTGCTCGGGGCTCCGCGGCGCTGCTGCAGGGCGACGGCCGGGGGCAGGCCGGTGATCTCGTCGACGTGCGGGGTGCTGCCCTGCGCGATGAGCCTGCGCGCGTACGGCGCGACCGACTCGAGGAACCGCCGCTGCGCCTCGGCGAACACCGTCCCGAACGCCAGGCTCGACTTGCCGGAGCCCGAGACTCCCGTGAAGGCGACGATGCGGTCGCGGGGGATGTCCACGTCGACGTCCTGCAGGTTGTGCTCGCGGGCGCCGCGGACGCGGATGAACCCGTCGTGGGACGGCGGCTGGTCGGCAGGGTGGTGCGGTGCGGACATCCGTTCGAGCGTAGGCGGAAGCGTCGCCCGGTGTTCCGGAGGCGACCGCGAGGCGGACGGGAGACGCGGGTCGGGCGGATCGCGCGCCTCCCGGCCGGCACGTGCGGACGGGAGGCGCGGGGCGGGCTGGGCACGTTCCTCCCGTCCGATCGGTACGGTGGTCGTGGGGAACGGGGGATCGATGGTCGACGACGTCGCGTGGTCGCCGCCGAGGCGGCGGAACGGCATCTGGTGGATCGTGGCGAGCGGGTTGCTGCTGCCCGCGGGGTGGGTGATGTGGCTGCTGGTCGCGCTCGCCGGGTACAACGGCGCCGGGAACTCGACGCACACGCTCTCGAACCAGACGATCGGGAGCATCATCGTCACGGTGGTGTGTGCCGGGGTGCCGCTGGCCGGGGTGGTCGTGCTGCTGGTGCAGCGGCGGCGGAACCGGTCGGTGACGCTGGTCGGGCCGGTGGCCTGTGCCGTCTTCGTGGTCCTCGCGGCCGTGTCGCTCGGGTACCCGACCATCGGGATCGCGCAGGCCTGGGCCGAGGAGGAGCAGCAACGGGCGCAGCCGCTGACCCCGCTCGAGACGAGCAGGACGCAGGCGCAGGCCGAGCAGGACCTCACGGCGGTGGGGGAGCGCGCGGTACGGGCGATGGGAGCGGACCCCGGTTCCGGGGAGATCGGGCAGTACACCGCGGCGTGTCCGCTGTCGAACCTCGACCAGGGCACGCAGTACCGGTGGCGGTGGTCCGCCTCCTCGGTGCCGGAGGACGACCCGCGATCCGAGGCGGAGCGCGAGGCCGACGAGCTGCCGGCGGCGGAGCTCGAACAGCGCATCGCCCCCGTGCGCGAGGTCTTCCGTGATGCCGGCCTCCGCGACGCCGACCCACTCGGGTGGGACGTCCGTGGGTACGGCGACGGATGGCTGCACGAAGCGTTCGTGGGCGTGACGAAGGTCTCGGGGGACGTGTCGCTCGAGACGAGCTGCCTGGCGGGCGGACCGGGCGACGGGTACGACGAGGATGAGTGAGCACGTGTCTGTCGGTGCGCCGAGGCGTCGGGCATCCGTGGGTGTCTGGATCGCACTCGTGGTGGCTGCCGGGTGCACCGTGTACGAGCTGCTCGCGGGTGCGCTCGTCGAGTGGACCGGGCTCGGCTTCGTGCCGCTGCTGTTCGTGCCGCCGCTCTACCTGGCGGCGATCCTGCTGCTGATCTGGGTCGGACAGCAGGGGATCCGAGTGGCGCGGACGCTGGCGGTCGTCGTGGGGGTCGTGCTCGCGGTGTCGTTGCCGGTCGCGGTGGTCGTGGCGATGCGGACGTGGAACTGAGGGGGAGACGTGACGGCGGACGACGGCGGGGCCATGGACGACGGCCAGCTGAGCGGCGAGGGTCGACCGCGCGGTGAGGACCCCGCGAGCACGGGGTGGGTCGCGGGCAGCATCGTCTCGCTCCTGATCGGGTGGTCGCTGGCACTGGCGTCGATCTTGTCCACGTCGGGTCCCTCGTCGAGCCAGTGGCCCGACGGAGGCAGGGTCCTCCTCGCCGTGATCGCCGTGGCGATGGGCATCGGGGTACCCGCCCTGGGATTGCTGCGCGTCCGGCGGCAGGAGCGGCTCGGCCGGCCGACGAGCGATGCGGTGCCGGCCGTGTGCGCGGTCGTCATGCTGCTGGGCGTCTGCACGCTCCTGCCGATGCTCGTCCTCCAGGTTGCCCAGGTGCTGTCCTAGCAGCCGCTGCCGCGGGTGTTCGCTCCTGCAACGTCCGCTGAGTCCGCACCGTCCGGAGCGCGTAGACCGGAGGGCATGAAGGTCGTCGGAGTCGAAACGTTCGGAGGGCCCGAAGCCCTCGCCGTCCACGAGGTCCCGGAGCCGCACGCCGGCCCGGGCACCGTCCGCATCCGGGTGCAGGCGTTCGCCGTGAACCCCACCGACACCGGGGTGCGTGAGGGGCAGCGAGACTCGTCCGAGGCCTCGCCGCCGTACGTGCCCGGGATGGACGCCGCCGGGGTGATCGACGAGGTCGGACCCGACGTGACGGACTGGCAGGTCGGCGACCAGGTCATGGCGATGGCCCTGCCGCTGTCCGAGCACGGTGGCGCGTACGTCGAGCACCTCGTCGCACCGGTCGGGTCCTTCACGCGGATCCCGGCGGGCCTGTCGATCGAGGAGGCCGCGACCGTGCCGATGAACGGGCTGACCGCGCTGCAGATCCTCGGACGCGCCGGACTCTCCGAGGGCGACACGCTCGCCGTCACCGGCGCCGCCGGGCTGCTCGGGAACTACGTCGTGCAGCTCGCGAAGCAGCGGGGGATCACGGTCGTCGCCGACGCTGCGCCGAAGGACGAGGACCTCGTGCGCTCCCTCGGGCCGGACCACATGGTGCGCCGCGGCGACGGGTTCGCGGCAGCCGTGCGGGGCATCGTGCACGACGGCGTCGATGCGCTCGCCGACGCCGCGGTGCAGCGGGACGAGGTCGTCGACGCGGTGCGGGACGGCGGGTTCTTCGCGGACGTGCGGGGGTGGGAGGGTAACGGCGCTCGCGGCATCCGGTTCGAGCGGATCATGGTGTTCTCGGAGTACACGTCGTTCGACCTGCTCGAGGAGCTGCGGCGGGCCGTGGAGGACGGGGTCCTCACGCCGCGGGTGGCGGAGGTGCTGCCCGCATCGCGGGCTGCGGAAGCGCACGAGCGGCTGGCCGCCGGTGGGACGCGTGGGCGGTTCGTGCTGACCTGGTGACTGCGGGTCGCGAACGCGACCCTGTGTCGGACGGGAGGCGCGGTGCCAGCTGACACCGCGCCTCCCGTCCGTTCCCCTCACAACTGCTCGATGTACCACACTTCGTGCTCGGTGTTCTGGTTGCTACGGTGGCGCGACCGACGGGAACACCCCCGTCGGAGTGAGGAGCAACCGTTGGGAAGAAATCGGTCATCGTGGCGGCTGCCGCGCTCGTCCTGGGGATCGTCGGGCCTGTCGGAGCAACCGCAGCGGTCGCGGCGGAGGCTCCGTCGTCGGCCGAGCACGTCGTCGAGGGAGGTGCACTCGCGGATCACGTCGGCGGCACCAGGAACGGGACGGCGTACCCGGAGGGCGGCACCTGGAGCTGGGGCGTGTGGAGCGGCGAGGTGCACTCCGTGTACCAGCACGACAACTCGACCCACCGCGCGTCGGTGAAGTCGAACGGCGTCGTGACGCGATCTGCGTGGCAGCCGCCGACGAAGGTCGCGTACGCCCACCGCCAGAAGGCGCTGTCCGGGAACCAGGCGTTCTGGGCCCGACGCGGATGAGGAACTTCGCGGCTGCCACCGTGCTCGCGGTGGCAGCCGTCCTCGCGCTCTCAGCGGCGCTCGCGGTGTCCGTCGTCCGCGAGGTCGAGGCACTCGGACTCCTCGTGGGGAGGGCGACGCTCGAGCTCACTGAGCTACCGGTCGGCGAGACCAAGGCTGAACACATCCGCGAGATCACCGCTGCGGCAGACCGCGCGGACGTCAGCGTCTTGCTCATGGCGCCGGACCGTGGCGGCCGACCCGGTGTGTGGACCGCCTACTCGTTCCGCGGAGTCGCTTCACAGCCGGGTACCGGGGCGACCATCAGGACTCGGCCGATCGGTGACGGCGGCACGCTCGACCTGTCGGGCCCGATGGCGGTCGACGGCGACAGGAGGTCGGTCCGACTCTTCACGGACGAGCTGCGGAGAGCCGGGTACACGAGCGTCGACACCACACCCGCTCCGATCGGGACGCTCGTCGTCGTCCTGACGCGGCCGACCGTTGCACCCGTCGCGGTGGCGGTCCTGCTCGGGCTCGCGATCGCGCTCGTCGCTGAATCGAGACGGCGGATCGGTCGGCAGGACCTCCGCTCACGAGCGGGCTGGTCTGCTGGGAGCGTGGTGTGCGCAGAGGCGCTGGATCTCGCTCTCGTGGCGGGACCGATGGTCGTCGCCGTCTGCGCGGGGCCTCTGGTGGCGCTCGCCGTGTGCGGGGCTGGCGCCCCGACGACCCGGTTCGCGGCGATCGTCATCGCGGTGTCCGTCCTCGCGGGGTTCCTGGTCGTCCTCCTGCTCCACGTCGTCTGCTCCTTGTTGAGCGTCGCGTCGGCGCCACGCGCTGCGGAGTCGCGCTGGCCGACGGTCCTGGTGTCGGCGGCGGGGATCGCGCTCGTCACGCTGACGGTCACCGACGCGACGCTCGTCGACGACGGGCACCGTGCGGCCGCCGGCGTGGAACGGTCACTCGTCGCCGAGGCTGCGCACGGGGACGACGTCGTCCTCGGTACCGCGTCGACGACCCTCGAACAGGACCAGGCGTTGGGACTCATCGCGACGGCAGCGCTCGAACGAGGGAACGCCAGCATGGCCTACTCGTCGTTCACCGACCGGTTCACACTCGTCGGGGACGCCAGCGCCGCCCTGCGCGGCCTCCTCCCGCGCACTCCTCCCCGGCACGGGCAACCGGTCCTGCTCGTCCCCGACGTGCTCGCCGCCGAGAGTGATGCCCTCCGCGCCGCAGCAGCGGCGGACATCGCAACCGGGTGGCAGGTGGAGGGGCGTCAGCCCCCGCGGCCGCTCGAGATCGGGATCCGACCGGTGCGTTCCACCGCGGCCGTCACCGAGTCCACGATCCTCTGGACGAACGGGATCGAACCGCTGCTACCGACGTGGCCGGACATCCCCGTGCTCGTCGTGCCCGATCCGACCGACCTCGCACCGAACCAGGTCGGGACAGGTGCCGCGAACGGGGAGGTGCGGTTCGCGGACCGTGCGGGGCTCGAACACCAGCTGCGGGCGGCGGGGCTCACGGACGTCGTCCTGCAGGTCGATCGCGTCGGGGCCCGAGTGGAACGGCAGCTCGGAGAGCTCAGGACCGAGCGCCACACGCTCCTGATGGCCGTGGGTGCTGCACTGGTGGCACTCCTGCTCGCGGCGACGTCACTCGTGGGCGAACACCGTGTCCGTACCGCTCGACCCGGGCGGGTGCAGTTCCTGGTCGGGAGACACCCGATGGTCCGGCACCGGTGGTTCCTCGTTGGCGCGAGCTGCACCGCCGCAGCGACCGCTGCCGGGACGGGAGTGTTGCTCGGTGTCCCGGCCGACGTGGTCCTCGCGGCAGGCACGGTCAGCGGAGTCGGGGCACTCGTGCTGCTCGGGGCCGTGCTCGTCGTGGTTTCGGACCCCGGTGCAGGAACCTGGAGGAAGACGTGGTGAGCGGAGCGCCGGTGCTCGAGGTCGACGGAGCGGGCTTCGACGTCGGGTCCCGGACGCTGTGGAACGACCTGTCGTTGTCCGTCCGCGCGGGCGACGCCGTCGCGGTCACCGGACCGTCGGGGCAGGGGAAGAGCACGCTGCTCCGCTGTCTCGGCGGGTTGCAGCCCCCGGCTCGAGGGAATGTCCGGTTGCTGGGCGAGGACGTGCACCGGAGTGCTCGTCGAACGCGGCGACTGATGCGGCGCGACCGTGTGGGGTTCGTCGTGCAGGACCACGCCGTCGTCCCACAGTGGACCATCGAGCAGAACCTGGGCGTCGTCCGGCCGAGCGGCGTCCCTCGGCGTGAACGCGACGAGCGGATCCATGACGCTGCGAACGCGGCGGGACTCGGGGGTCGGCTCCAGGTCCGGGCGGGTTTCCTCAGCGGTGGTGAGCAGCAGCGCGTCGCGGTGGCTCGGGTGCTCGTGCAGCGACCGGTGCTGGTGCTCGCGGACGAGCCCACGGCATCGCTCGACGAGATGAGTGCTGCGCTGGTGCGGGACGGACTCGAGCGGCTCCGGAGTGCGGGGAGCGCGATCGTGGTGGCGACGCACGACCCTGGGCTGCAGGAGTGGGCCGGCGCCGAGATCAGCCTCTGACGCGGGTGGAGTGTGGTCGGGGGAGGCGCGGAGTCGGGGCTCCGGGCCTGGTCAGCGAGAGTCCCCGACCGGCCGCACAGCATCGCCGGCGTGAGCCGGACGTGGCCCAGCTGCGTCGAGCCTCTGTCCGCGGTCGTCAGGCGGTGGTCCTCCGCGCGCGGAACACGCCCGCCCGGACGAGCCACACGTACATCAGGCACCCGATGCAGACGTCGAAGACGGCGTTGAGGAACGCGGCGACGAGCGCGATGGCGGCGCCGATCGGCGCCGCGTAGGGGACGCCGACCAGCGCCAGCACGAGGGCGAGTGCCGTGATGACCAGGCCGACCCGCTGCGCGAAGGTCGGGGGCTCCGGCGCCTCGAGTTCGGCGGGCGGACCGAGCCGCGGGCGGACGAAGCGGCGGAAGAGCACACCGTACGGGTGACGACGGATCCCGGCGATGCCACCGATGGCGAAGAGCACGACGATCACGGCGAGCAGGACGATGCCGACGGGCCACGTTGCGGGGACGAGGGTGAGGACGATCGTCGCCGCGAGGAGCACCGTCGTGATCGCGGCGCCGAAGCGGGGGGAGCGGGGGTCGATCCCGCGCGCGGTGTCGTTCGTGGTGGTCATCGTGTCTCCGGGGAGTCGGCGGTCAGGACGGAGTCGAGGGCAGCAGCGAGTTCCGCGGGGCGGCGCGGCCCACCGAAGCGCGTCCGGACGGTCCGCTGCGCGTCGAGGAGCAGGACCGTCGGTGTCTGCATGACGTCGAAGCGCTCGGCGAGCTCGGGGCGTTCGGCGAGGTCGAGTTCGATGCGACGGACACCCGTGTGCCGGTCAGCGAGGACGTCGAGTTGGCGCCTGGTGGCGGGACAGCGTGCGCAGGTGGGCGTGGAGAACTGCACCAGCGTCGCCGCGGTGCCGTAGTCCGCATCCGCAGCAAGGTCGTCGGCGGCGAGTGCGGCCGTGCTGCGGGCACGACCCGTCCGGCGTCGGAGCACCAGGCCGAGGACGGTCGCGAGGGCGAGCACCCCCACGAGGACGGCGATCGCTGCTCCGACGGTCATGCGGCGACGGTACGCCTGACCAGCGGCGCGCGCGACACCGTGACCCGATGTGACGGGTGCGGCTTCCGTGAGGGCCACGCACCTGTCTGCGGAGTGCTGCGCCTCGGACTGGGCAGGAGGAGCCGGTCCGTTGCCTACTCGGGGAGTCCGAGCCGCTCGCACTCCGCCCACTGCTCGGGCCGCCGCTCCGCCAACCACGCAGTGAACTCGTCGTACCCGCGGAAGTTCGTGAAGACCAGGAACTGTTTCTTCTTGCGGTCGTTCCAAGCGTTCAGGCCGACGAAGGTCGGACCACCGCCAGCCGACTGCGTGCTGTACCGGAGCACGTGGATGTCGTCGACCTCGCGACGACGGGCCTTCCCGAAGCCGGACTTCACGAGGTAGTGCCGGTCGAACACGGTCACACGTCCGGCTGCCAGCGCGCGACCGATCAACAGGAACACGGCGCCCATCAGGCCGATGAGCACGAACGCGGTGCTGTCCGCACCCGGGACGACCAACTGCTCGATGACAGTTGCGAGCAGCCCGAAGGCGGCCACGACCCCGCCGAGCACGATGAAGATCTGCTGCGGGAACCTCGGCCGCTGGACGACGAACAGCGGCTCGCCGTCCGCCTTCGCCTCGGTGCCACCCCACGTGTTGATGCTGTCGCTCATCGTTCCCCCTCCGCGGGCCACCGTACCGAACGGGTCCTCGGCTCGACCGCTCAGTCCTCGGGGATCGTCCGGACCCACTGCTCGAAGGCGACGGCGTCCTCGTCGCTGAAGACCGCGGACGGCCGAGCGTCCTGCTGGCCGGTGAAGAGGAACAGCGTGCCGTCCGCCAGCCCCGGTGTCGCATCGTCGAGCACTGACGACTTCGATGCAATGCCCTTGCGCGTGAGGAACGTCAGCTGTTCCCCGTTCGTGGACTCCGCGATGCCCTTCTCGCCGTCGAAGAACGCCGCGAGGTCCATCACGAGGAACACCGTTCGGCCGTCCTGCGTGGTCACGAGGACGGCGGGCTTCGCGTTCGGTCGTCCGAACGGGCGCTCCGTGACCGCCGCGGTGACGCCGGATCCCGACCAGGGGCGGACCTGGTCGAGGGGCAGCTTCGCGACCGAGGACGTCGAAGCGCGCTTCGCGGGGAAGACCGCCTCGGCGAGCAGCGCGCCGACGATGACGGCCAGGAACCAGGCGGGGGCGGAGAAGGTCTTCGTCGCGATCAGGAGGAAGAAGACGCCGAGGAACCCGACCCACACGAGGTTCGGCCACCACCCGGAGCCGCGCCGCATCCCGATCGGCCAC
This sequence comes from Curtobacterium subtropicum, assembly GCF_030362975.1. NCBI lineage: Bacteria > Bacillati > Actinomycetota > Actinomycetes > Micrococcales > Microbacteriaceae > Curtobacterium > Curtobacterium subtropicum. Next base: position 262,039 of record NZ_JAUCMM010000004.1, on the reverse strand, counting down.
ACCACGGTGCCGTAGGCCAGGCCGACGAGCGTCGGCACCCAGAACGCCGACGGGCGGATCGTACCGGTGTGGAAGTGCAACCAGGCCGAGACCGCCGCTGCGACGAGCGCGATCACGGCGAGCACTATGCGCCCGCCGCGACGGTCCCGCTCCCGTGTGCTGAGCGTGGTCATGTCGTTCCCCCTCGTGCTGTCGAGCTGTCGCGCGTCGGCGCGCTGCGCCGCCGTCGTTCCCCCTGGTGCCTCCAGTCAAGCAGGACCCGCGGTGCTGGTCCGCCGGGTGGAACGCGACCGGGTGGCGGACGGGAGGCGCGGTGGCGGGCTGCTGCGTGCCTCCCGTCCGACGGGTGGTCACCTCTCGATGGCTGGTGGCGACGGGGAGGAGCCATACGATCGTGCGGGTGAGCAGCGACGTGACCCCTGGGCGGTACCGGCACTTCAAGGGCGGGGAGTACGAGGTGGTCCTCGTGGCGAAGGACGTCGAGACCGAGGAGCCGGTCGTCGTCTACCAGGCGCTGTACGGGGAGCGGGGGCACTGGGTGCGGTCGCTCGCGGACTTCACCGCGCACGTGTCGCGGGACGGGTACGAGGGGCCGCGGTTCGTCCGCCTCGACTGAGCGATGGCGGACGGGAGGCGCGGTGCCAGTTGGCACCGCGCCTCCCGTCCGTCGTGTGGTTCCGTACCGTCCGCGCGTCGGCGCCGGTCAGTCCCGTCCCGGTCAGTCCCGTCCGCGTCAGCTGAGCCGCGTGGAGGCGATGCCGCCGTCGACGTCGATGGTGCCGCCGGTGACGAACGCGGCCTGGTCGGAGACGACCCAGCGGACCGTGCGGGCGATGTCGACCGGCTGCACCGGGGTGCCCGCGGGGGTGCCCTTCGTCATCGCGGTGAGGACGTCGGCGGAGTCGGCGTTGCCCGGGGTGGCCGTCGCTCCCGGCGCGACGGTGACGACGCGGATGCCGCGGTGCCCGTACTCGGCGGCCCAGGCGCGGGTGAGCTGCTCGACGGCGGCCTTCGTGGCGGGGTAGAGCGCCATGAAGGGGACGCCGACGCGGGCCATCCACGAGCCGATGTTGACGATGTGGCCGCTGCCGCGCTCGGCCATGCCGGGGGCGAGGGTGGCGACGAGGACGTGGGGCGCGCGGATGTTCGTGGCGAGCAGGGCGTCGACGGTGTCGTCGTCGAGGGATTCGGTCGGGCCTCCCGGGTAGACGCCGGCGTTGTTCACGAGGACGTCGACGTGGCCGCCGAGCTGAGTGCGGGCCTCGATGGCGAGTGCGCGGACGACGTCGGGGCCCTGCGACAGGTCGGCGGTGAGGGCGACGGCGCGGCCGCCCTGGCGTTCGATGTCCTCGGCGACGGCGCGGGTGCGCTGCTCGTCGCGGCCGTGCACGGCGACGGTGCAGCCGGCGGCGGCGAGCTCGCGTGCGATGGCCTCGCCGATGCCGCTCGAGGCGCCGGTGACGAGGGCGGTTCGGGGTTCGGTCTGGGCGGTGGGTGTGGTGGTCATGGGTCGATGGTCCGGCGCTCCCGGTCGCTGCGGCTTGCCCGGATCCGCGAGGAGCTTGCCGGATCCCGCAGCGGGATGGCCGAGCGCTGTCGGGGTTGCTGGCGCATGGGTAGCGTGGCGGTGTGGACGAGCGGATCGCGCAGCACCTCGACCGTGCGGCGGCGACAGCGTCCGCGCATGCAGCGGTCCTCGGGCGGGACCGGCAGGACGCCGTCGCTCGTGTCGGATCGGCGCACCACGCGGAGACGCTCGGGCTGACCGTGTCGAGGGTGCACGAGTCGACCGGGTTGTTCGACCGGCGGTACGAGCCGTCGATGTCGGTCGTGCTGCGCGGGAGGAAGCGCTCGATCGTCGGGGACGACGACCAGGTGTGGGGGCGGGAGCGGTTCATCATCACGCCGGTGGACCTGCCGGTCGTCGCCGGGGTCGTGGACGCAGCGGGGGAGGACGGCTTCGTCGCCGTGGTGTGGCGGCTCGACCCGGCGGTGGTCGGGGAGGTCGTGGCGTCGATGACGGTGCCGGCTGGTGTAGCGGTTGCTCCTGGTTCTCGGCCGTCCGGTGCGGTGTCGTCGTTACCTCGGCTGGGCAGCTGGACGGCGCCGCTCGCGGACGCGTTCGCCCGGCTGGTCGGGTTGCTCGACGCGCCGGAGGACATCCCCGTGCTCTTCCCGCTCGTGTCGCGGGAAATCGTGCTGCGGTTGCTGCAAACGGAACAGGCACCTCGAATCAAGGCGGCGCTCGACGGGACCGGGCCTTCGGTGGTCGCCGGAGCCACGGCGCTGCTCACCGACCGGATGGCCGAGGGGTGGTCGATGGAACGGCTCGCACGGGAACTGCGGGTGAGCGAGTCCACGTTGTTCGCCCGTTTCAAGGAGGCGACGGGGATGACGCCGGCGCAGTACCTCAAGCGGACGCGGCTGGGGGAGGCCCGGCGGCGGATGGTCGTACACGGGGACACTGCGGCGCAGGCTGCGGCTGCGGTGGGGTTCCGGAGTGCGTCGCACTTTTCGCGGGACTACCGGGAGGCGTACGGGAGGCCGCCGGCGGCGGATGCGGTGGCGGTGCGGGGGCAGTTGGCGGTGGCGACGGCGCTGTAGTCAAGCGGGGACGGCAGGACGCACCGGAGGCGCGGGGCAGCGCTGCGGGCCGTCTTCGATCCGGCAGGTGGTGCGGCAAGCAAGGTCGCCGGGCGACCATGCGCGTGCCGGCAGGTCAGCCGTGTTCGCCGCCGGGGAGTGGGGCGCCGTCGAGGAAGGCCTCGTAGTCAGCGCGGGCATCGTTGTCGACGGCGGGGGCGCCGTGGCCGTACCGAGCGTCAGTGCGGTTGCGCTTCGGACTGGAGAGCCAGAACCACATGTCGGTGTCGTCGCTGCGTACGTTTGCGTCTGTCCCTCGCTCACGGCGAGGCTGCGGTCGTGAGAGTAGGCGGTGTTCCACATCTTCGTGAAGCGCACCCGCTGAGCCAGGCAGGCCGGCGTCGGTGGCACGGACCAATCATGTCCGGCCCTGCAAGAAGATCCGACCGTGCGGAACAGGCGAGGGATCCGTAGTCCAGCGTCCCCACTCAAAGAGCTCTAGGATGCGCGCAAAACGATCTGCATTAAGCCACGCGTGTCGAGAACGACGGTGCGCTTGCTCTCGAGAGAGGCAAAGTAGGCGGCATAGTCGAGGTGCTCGAAGCTAGCGCGCTTCTGTTGAAGCAGGAGTCTTGGCCTTGGGTGCTGAGTCCAGCTACCCGCCACAACGCGGTCCGAGAGCGTCGAACGCCTTGGAGGTGATGCCTTGAGGGCCAAGGCTGCCCAATGGGTGCCCATGTCGGCGAGCTGAGCGTGAAGAGTCGATTAAAGGTAACTGCCGCATCAAACTGTTGCCCTGCTTCTCACGCACCTGCGCTTGACGTTTTGGTGAGATTCATGGGTGGAACGCGTCCAGTGACCGATGCGAGTCAGCGGGAGCGCGTGAGGTCGTGGGCGCCCCCACTCTACGCCACCACGGAGACGGACAGCCGCCCCATTTCGTCGCTTCGGCGTGAAGGCAACGTGCTGATGCACGTGCCGTCCGCGAGGCCGGCGCGGTGTGCCGTCGCCTCTCGTCGCCATGCGATACTAGCGCGGATGAGCAGTGGGACGAGAGATCGAGAAGCGCAATGACGATGGTGGGGGACGAGTCGACTGTAACGGAACCCTCGATCGTCGATGGCGTCAAGCCCGTGTTGCGATGGGCCGGCGGTAAACGCTGGCTGGTACCGCGTCTCGAACCGTTGCTTGCTCAGGCAGACTTTGCTCGATATTTCGAGCCGTTCGTCGGCGGGGGCGCTGTTTTTTTCGGCGCAATTGCTGGAGTGCCAAGTCTACTGAGTGACGCTAATGAGGACCTCATTCGGACCTACCAAAGTATCAAAGACGATCCCGATGAGGTCTTCGCCCACTATTCGGTGCTCGAGAACGAAGCTACTAGGTATTACGAAGTGCGCAGTCGCGAGCCCTTCGATGCCGCAGAATCTGCGGCGCGGTTCCTGTATCTCAATCATCACTCCTACAACGGCATCTATCGAGTGAATCTAAGCGGGAAGTATAATGTCCCGTTCGGATCGCGAGCAGCGCCGAACATGCCAACGCTTGCTCACCTTCGAGAAGCATCCGCTCGGCTCGCATCAGCACAACTCACTGCTGGCGGATATCAAAGTCAAGTCGCCGCCGCCGGTGCGGGGGATTTGCTTTTCGTCGATCCGCCCTACGTTACAGCCGAAAGCTCGCAGGGCTTCACTAAGTACACTAAAGACAAGTTCGATTTCGAGAACCAGCGTGAGCTCGCAGAGCTGACTCTCGGAGCGGCGCGACGGGGTGCACAAATTATTTTGACGAACGCCGCGCATCCGTCGATATCGGCTCTGTTCCGCCCCTTGGGGTACATGTACCGTCTATCGCGCCGTAATTCTATCGGAGGTCGGAAGGCAACTCGGGGTAGTGCGGACGAGTACCTCTTTACAAACATCCGGGTCAAAGGAGGCATCTCGTGATCAAGGGACTGTTCACGGAGGGGGCTGCGCTAAAAATCGAGGCAACAAAACGTCTGTCGCTCGATGTGAAAGAATCTTTTCGGCCTTCCCTGGTCGAAGAGCTGCAAAGCGAAGGCTGGTTCGTCGACCGGCAGATGATAAAAAGCGTGCGAATGCGACGGCCTAAAGCGCATGACGTCGCTTTCGAGGATCGTGTTTGGGCCATGTTCGCTCGTCTGGGCTTCGAGCAGCTGAACAAGGGTCGCGATTTCCGCCTCGTGTGGGGAGAATCGGACAATGAATCTCGGCAGGTCGACGTCTTTGCGATGGATGCTGAAACTATCGTGGTGGTCGAATGCAAATCGAGCGGCGCGGCACAAGCACCTGCAGAGACCTTCAAAGACGTTGCAGAAATTATTCGCGGCAGTAGAGAGTCGCTTATGCGCAAACTGGCATCAGCCTTTCCTGGACGCAAAGTCAAGTTTGTGCTTGCCACCAATAACTTCTCCGTGTCGGCGGAGTCGATCGATCGCATAGAAGCAATGCAGATCGCCTATCTTGACGAGCTGGCCGTCGATTACTACCTCGAGCTCGCCAACCACATCGGTGTGGCAGCCAAGTATCAGCTTCTCGGGCACTTATTTCGAGGTATGAAGATACCAGGACTCGAGGGGAAGGTTCCGGCGATCCGTGGACGGATGGGTTCCAAGACCTATTACTCATTTATGATCGAGCCAGAACGCTTGCTCAAGTTGTCCTACATCCTGCATCGCAGTGTTGGCGGCGGTCGGTCGACGGACGCCTATCAGCGCGTTATAAAGAAAGCCCGTCTGAAAGCGGTTCAGAAGTTCGTTGACGGAGGAGGTTTCTTCCCCAACTCGATCGTGCTCAATATCGATGCCGACGTGTCGCGCCTCAGGTTCGACGATGCTGGTGTGCGCGAGGGCGAATCTCGCCTCGGTGTACTGCATCTGCCCCAGACTTACGCCTCCGCTTATGTTATTGATGGTCAGCACCGCCTTTACGGTTTTGCTGGCTCGAAACGGGCTGACAGCGAATTGGTGCCAGTGGTCGCTTTTGTCGACATGTCGCCAAGCGATCAGGTGCAGCTGTTTATGCAAATCAACGAAAACCAGCAGGCGGTCCCCAAGAATCTCCGCAATACTCTCAACAGTGACCTCTTATGGTACTCCCATAATAAGCGCGAGCAGGCAAAGGCGCTTACTTTGCGTGTTGGGCAATGGCTCGGTGAAGAGAAAACGTCCGTCCTCAAAGGGAGAGTGGTGCTTGGGGAAGATAAGGTTACCAACCTTCGTTGTATCTCTCTCGACGCGGTCAGGCGGGGGCTCGATAAGGGCGGGTTTATCGGCGAGTTCACAGCGTCAGAGATGCGTCGGGCGGGGACTTTCTACAGAGGTAGCGTCGAGCCGACGTTACGGCCGCTCTCGACCTTCCTCGAGCTTGCGTTTGAGCGACTCGCATCAGGCCTGCCCGTCCAATGGGACCTTGGAAAGGCCGACGGGGGTTTTGTCTTCATCAACAATGGTGTAGAGGCTTTGATTCGGATACTGGGTGAAATCATCCAGCAGTACGAGCGAGAGAATCGATTCAACGCGAAGCGGATTTCGCCGAAGGAAGTCTTCTTGCATCTCGAAGATAAAATCGACGCAATCATCTCAGGGCTCTCAGGGCTCTCCGCGGAGGAGGGTGCTGAATTGAAGAAGACATACGGCGGCAGTGCTGGAAACGTGTTTTGGCGGAAGTTGCAGGAATTTGTCAAAGCTGCCGATCCAGAGTTCGAAGCAGAGGGGCTGGAGGAATGGCAGCGAGCGCAAGCTAAGCAGTTCAACACCGAATCGTTTGCGATGATCCGGGATATTGAAACATTCTTGCATGACGACGTTCGGCTCAGACTTGAGAAGCAATACGGGGCGAGTTGGTGGAAGGTGGCAGTGCCACCGGAGGTGGTGCAGGACGCGCATGCCCTGAAGATCAAGAAGGAGCTATCGGGCGAGAATACTGAGCCCGTCGACTGGTGGGACTGCTTGCATCTCAGCGCTTACCATAGGATTCTTGCTTATAAGCAAAAAATTTGGGACGAATGCTTCAGTGCGGATTACACCGCTCCGAGTGCAAAGCGCAGCGGAGGCAGTTGGAAGGACAAGTCGTCCTGGATGAATGAGCTAATCCGAATTCGTAACACGAATTCCCATGAATATTCGGTCACTGAGGATGAGCACAAGTTCTTGGTAGCTTTGCATTCGTGGCTTGGTCTAGCTGATTCTGATTGAGAGCTCGACCGACCCAGAACGTTGCCGTCGGCGTCTAGCTGGGAGCGTGCGGCGTTGAGGCGGCCTCTGCGTGAGGCCTATTCGTGACTGATAAGAACAGCTCAATAGGCAGTGGGTCACCTGCTAGGTGGAAGCCGACGACGTGGCAGACCGGGCTTTGCCCCCGCTCTCGACTCGTAGCAGGTATTACGTGATTGGGTTCAGCGTGGGAGTGGAACACTCTTAGCTCGGGTCGCTGCGCTGTCCGCCTCCCTATCGTGTTGGTTGCGGGTGCCTCCCACCCAACCGGTTTCCCGGACCTCGCCGCTCCCGTCCGCGGCTCTGAACACCGGTACCAACGCTCACTGGAACGGGTCCGGCGGAACCGTCTCGTGCGCGACGATCTCGGCGACGTGGACGGATAGAATCCGAACCCCGCTGATGCCGCGCGCGGGAACAGCGACTTGATCCCCGTCGCAGCGGACGCAGGCGACGGACGCGTCCTCTGGCGCGTCGCGATCCGCCACGCGTTACTGCGGATGAGCTTGACACGCTACGCGGGCAAGTGTCCAGTGACGGCTACGAGGGACCGCGGTTTGTGCGGACCGAGCCCGTCAGCGGCCGCTCGTAGGCTCGTAGACGCACCAGACAAAGCGGGGGAGCCCATGCAGATCACCACCGACAGCCAGGTCCTGCTCAGTCCGAGTGACCTGAGCACGTGGGCGACCTGCGAGTGGGCGTTCCTCCGCAGGCTCGATGCCAAGCTCTGCCGCGGTGGCCCCTTGCCTGACGAGCACGACGACATGCTCGAGCGCACCGCCCGCCTGGGGGACCAGCACGAGCTCGATTACCTCGAGATCCTGAAGCAGACCCGCGACGTCGTCGAGTTCGACCGTCCCGCACCGCAGGACTACGCCCGAGCGGCCGCCGAAGCACGAGCAGCCTTCGCAACGGGCGCCGACGTCCTCTACCAACCCACCTTCCACGAGCCGCCTACCCCCGAGCACCCGGGATTCATCGGCTTCGCGGACTTCATCATCCGCAACCACCGCGGCGCGTACGAGGTCTACGACACCAAGCTCGCCCGACACGCCAAGATCAGCGCCCTGCTCCAGCTCGCCGCCTACGCCGAGCAGATGCAGGCGCACGGCATCCCGACCGGTGAGCAGGTCCACCTCGTCCTCGGCGACCGGACGACCACCACGCACGACCTCGCCGACATCGCCCCGGTCTACCGGACGCAGCGCGCCGAGCTCGAGCGGGTCATCGCCGAGCGCATCGCAGCGGACGAGGAGCTCCGTTGGGGTGACCCCCGCTACTCCAGTTGCGGCCGCTGCGCCATCTGCCAGACGCAGGTGCAGCAGCACCGCGACCTGGTCCTCGTCGCCGGGATGCGCCTCGACCAGCGCACGAAGCTGATCCGGCAGGGGGTGCGGACGATCGACGACCTGGCGGACCGCACCGCGGCCGTGCCCGGCATGCCGCGGTCGACGCAAGACAGGCTCGTGCGTCAGGCGCGCCTCCAGACCGAAACCGAAGCCGATCAGCAAGCGGGCCGAGCGAACAAGGCCAAGCCGCGCTTCGAACTCCACGACCCTCGCGCCCTCGACGCGATCCCGGAGCCGGACCCGGGCGACGTGTTCTTCGACTTCGAGGGCGACCCCCTGCACACCGAGGACGGCGTGCACTGGGGCCTGGACTACCTGTTCGGCCTGGTCGACGACCGCGCCGACTTCACCGCCTTCTGGGCACACACCATCCGCGACGAGCGGCAGGCGCTGACCGACTTCCTCGCGTTCCCGAACGCCGACGATCATCGCAAGCCGGCCGCTGCCCTCAGCGCGCGCCGATCTCCGTCTGCACCGTGAACGCCACGTCCGGGCACGTCGCCCGGACAGCGGCCGGGACGTTCGTCGCCCGGGTCAGGAGCACCGCGTCCGATCCGAGGCCCTCGAGGGTCCGGCAGACCTGCTCCGGTTCGTGGGCGGGTGTCCCCGCGTACTCCCGGACGATGTCGTCCGGGCCGTCCGCCACCGCGTCGGTCGTCCAGAGGTTGAGGAGGTCGTCGAACGCCGTCGAACCGTACAGCCACGCGATCGTCGGGCGACCGCTGTCGGCGACGCGGAGGACGTCTCGCGCTTCCTCTTCCGCCCCTGGTGCGATGCCGTTCGCGACCTTGAGCGCCGGCCACCGGTCCTCCGGGGTGGGGCCGTCGTCGACGGGCAGGACGACGAGCGTGACGGCGGCGACGGTGACAGCGGTGACGAGCACCCTGAGGGCGACCCACCGTGTGGCGTCGAGGGCGCCGGCGAGCACGAGCGGCACGGCGGTCACCACCAGGATCCACATGAGCTTCTCCGGGTAGTACGTCCAGAGCGACTGCCCCGCGGCCGCGGCCAGTCCGACGAACGCCGCGACGGATGCCCCACCGGCGAGCACCAGGACGACCGCGCGCCAGTCGGTACCGCCGTCGGGCACGGTGCCGTCGCTGCTCGGCTTGTGGAGCCACCGGCGCGTCACCGCGAGCAGGAGGGCGAGGCCGCCCACCACGAGACCGATCGTGGGCGACATCTCCGGGAAGCCCCCGCCCTGGGTGAGGTTGCCCCCGTCGGAGCGGAGGTCGGGCAGGACGACCAGCACGACGTACCCCAGACCTGCCACGAGCGTCAGCACGAGGGCGGTCAGCTGCACGGGTGCTCCACGGACGACCGCGAGGGCACCTGCTGCGCGGGACTCACCGCCGGTCCGCTGGCGCACGGCGTCGAGGACGGCCCGGACGAGCGCGACGACACCGAGCGCGGCGGGAACGACGGCGAGCGGCGCCCAGCTCGCGAGGAGCAGGACCGCTCCGACGACGAGCACCGCGATGCGCATCATGACCGTCGTCCGAGCGCCGCGCGCCACGAGGAGCACCGACCCGAGCAGGGCGACCGAGAGCGGCACGTTCGCGAAGCCGTAGGTCATCGACAGACCGAGGACGAACCACGAGTACACGAACCCACCCGCGACGAGTGCTCCCAGCAGTGCGACGACCGGCTGTCGCACGGACGAGGCGACGAGCGCAGCGGCCACGGCGGCGGCGAGGACCGTGCCACCGAGCCAGACGGCCTGGTACGACCAGAACAGGTCCTGTACGGAGGCATCGGGACGGACACCGAGTGCGACGAGCCCCTGGAGCAGGTACGCGGGGTTCGGGTGTCGGCCGGGATCGACACCCCCGTCCTCGAGGATGAACCGGGCGAACATCACGTTGTTCGCCGAGTCACGTCGGGTCGCCCAGGCGACCGCGGCCACCTTCGGCGCAGCGGCCACGACCGCGATGGACACGAGTCCGAAGAGGACCGGCACCGCGACGGAGACGGCGCGCACGACGGTGCTCGGCGCGGTCCGGGGCCGCCGACCGGCGACGACGTCGACCCACCCCACGAGCGTGACGGCCCACCAGAAGACGACGGCGAGGAGGCCCGGGTCGACACCGCAGACCGGTCCGAGTCGGAGCGCCAGCAGCGCCGGGGCGAGACCGACGAGCACGGCGGTGCCACCGGCCGCCGACCAACCGATGCGGCGTGCGGTGGCGAGCAGGACCGCCGCCGCGGCCGCGAGCGCCGAGGGCCAGGGCGAACCGGTGGACAGGGTCGTCGCGACGAGGGCCGTGGCCACGACGGCGACCACCGTCGCACCGACCGGGCCGGTGCGACGGACGGTTCGTCCTCGGTGGAGCGCAGCAGCGCGCGTGGTGACGGCGCGGGTGTCGGTCATCGGGTCGGGTCCTGTGATCTGATCCGTCGCCCTCCGGGTGGAACGACCGTTCGATGATAGTGGTTCCGCGGAGGACGCTGCTGTCGGACCCCGCCCCTAGGCTCGTCAGGGCACCAGACGACACGGGGGAGCGCATGCAGATCACCACTGACGGGCAGGTCCTGCTCAGTCCGAGTGACCTGAGCACGTGGGCGTCCTGCGAGTGGGCGTTCCTCCGCCGCCTCGACGCCAAGCTCGGTCGCGGGGGCTCCTTGCCTGACGAGCACGACGACATGCTCGAGCGCACCGCTCGTCTGGGGGACCAGCACGAGCTCGACTACCTCGAGATACTGAAGCAGACCCGCGACGTCGTCGAGTTCGAGCGACCCGCTCCGCGCGACTACAAGACAGCAGCGCAACAAGCCTTAGACGCCTTCCATGAAGGCGCCGACGTCCTCTACCAACCCACCTTCCACCAGCCGCCTACCCCCGACCGCCCGGGATTCATCGGCTTCGCCGACTTCATCATCCGCAACGCCGAGGGCGCCTACGAGGTCTACGACACCAAGCTCGCCCGACACGCCAAGATCAGCGCCCTCCTCCAGCTCGCCGCCTACGCCGAGCAGATGCAGGCGCACGGCATCCCGACCGGTGAGCAGGTCCACCTCGTCCTCGGTGACCGCACGACCACCACGCACGACCTCGCCGACATCGCCCCGGTCTACCGGACGCAGCGTGCCGAACTCGAGCGGGTCATCGCCGAGCGCATCGCAGCGGACGAGGAGCTCCGTTGGGGCGACCCCCGGTACTCGAGCTGCGGCCGCTGCGCCATCTGTCAGACGCAGGTGCAGCAGCACCGCGACCTGGTCCTCGTCGCCGGGATGCGCCTCGACCAGCGCACGAAGCTGATCCGGCAGGGCGTGCGGACGATCGACGACCTGGCGGACCGCACCGCGGCCGTGCCCGGCCTGCCGCGGTCGACGCAAGACAGGCTGGTACGGCAGGCGCGCCTCCAGACCGAGACCGAAGCCGAGCAGCAAGCAGGCCACACCAACAAGACCAAGCCGCGCTTCGAACTCCACGACCCCCGCGCCCTCGACGCGATCCCGGAGCCCGACGCGGGCGACGTGTTCTTCGACTTCGAGGGCGACCCCCTGCACACCGAGGACGGCGTGCACTGGGGCCTGGACTACCTGTTCGGCCTGGTCGACGACCGCGCCGACTTCACCGCCTTCTGGGCGCACACCATCCGCGACGAGCGGCAGGCGCTGCTCGACTTCCTCGCGTTCGTTCGAACACGACGAGAAACGCACCCGGGCATGCACATCTACCACTACGCGGCGTACGAGCGGACGCACCTGCTGTCCCTCGCGGCCCGCCACGGCGTGGGGGAGGACGACGTCGACGACCTCCTCCGCGCCGGCGTCCTCGTCGACCTGTACCCGATCGTCCGCAAGGCCCTGGTGGTCGGCAGCCACAGCTACTCGATCAAGAAGCTCGAGCCGCTGTACATGGGTGAGGACCTCCGCCTGAGCGACGTCACGAACGCCGCCGACAGCATCACCGCCTACGTCGAGGCGATCGAGGAACTCCGGAACGGCGATCCCGCCACCGGTCAGCGCATGCTCGACCAGGTCGCCGACTACAACGCCTACGACTGCCGCTCCACGCTGCGGCTCCGCGACTGGCTGCTGTCGCTCCGGCCCCCGCGCACGGAGCCGACGACCGAGGACACGGAACTCCTGCCGCCGATCCCCGTCGAGCGCGAGCCGAACCCGGTGTACACGGCGCTCGCCGCGCAGATCGCGGACGTCGACCTCCTCGACCGCGACGCCGACCAGACCGCCCTGGCCCTCGCCGCCGCCGCGATCGACTACCACCGCCGCGAGGCCAAGACCTTCTGGCAGGACCACTTCGACCGCCTCCGCAACCCCGTCGACGACTGGGCCGACACCCGCGACGTCCTCGTCGTCGAGCGTGCGTCCGTCGAGCGGGACTGGGACACGCTGCCGCGTGCCCGCTCGCAGTCGCGCGAGATCCGCCTGTCCGGGACGCTCGCGCCCGGTTCGCGGATCCGGCCGGGAGGCACGCCCCACCTCGTCTACGACGACCCACTCCCGCCGTCGGTCAGCGCTCCGGCGCCCGGTTCGAAGGGCGCGTCGGCTCGCGCCGTCGTGCTGGAAGCGGCCGACAACGGCGACGCGTTCGAGGTCCTGGTGAAGGAGAGCCTGCCGGTCGGCGGCGGCGAGCCGCACCACGACTTCCCGGTCGCGCTTTCGCCGGCCTCCCCGCCGCGGGCGAAGCCGCAGCCGGAGGCGATCGCCGAGTGGGGGCAGGAGGTCCTCGACGCCCTCCCGTCGATGCTGCCCGATCCGGCGCTCGACCTGCTCCGCCGGGTCCCGCCCCGTGGTGCGCTCGCGCCCGTCGCCGGCGATGACACCGTCTCCGCGGTCGTGACCACGCTGCTCGGGCTCGACCGGTCGTACCTGGCGATCCAAGGCCCTCCCGGCACGGGGAAGACCTACGTCGGGTCGAACGTCGTCGCCCGGCTCGTCCGCGAGCACGGATGGCGCGTCGGGGTCGTCGGCCAGTCCCACGCGACGAGCGAGAACTTCCTGTCGTCGGTCGTCCGCGCCGGGGTACCCGCCGACCGCGTGGTCAAGGTGCCGAAGTCCGGTGCGACCGAGGACGAGCTCGAGGCCGCCGAGTGGACCCCGGTCAAGAACAACGCCGCCGTCTCGGCCTTCCTGTCGTCGTGCGCCGAGACCGGCACCGGGGGAGTCGTCGGCGGGACGGCGTGGACGTTCGCGAACGAGGGCACGATCCCGCGGCGCTCCCTCGACCTCCTCGTGGTCGACGAGGCCGGGCAGTTCTCGCTCGCGCCGACCATCGCGTCCTCGATCGCCGCGCAGCGCCTGCTGCTGCTCGGCGACCCGCAGCAGTTGCCGCAGGTCTCGCAGGGCTCGCACCCGGAGCCGGTCGACCAGTCGGCACTCGGGTGGCTGGCGGACGGCGAGCACGTGCTCCCGCCCGAGTTCGGTTACTTCCTCGCGCACACCCGGCGGATGGAGCCCGCGCTCACCGCATCGGTCTCTGGCCTGTCGTACGACGGCCAGCTGACGTCGATCGTCAGCGGGCGGCACCTGGACGACCTCGACCCGGGCGTCCACCCCGTGCCGGTCGTGCACAGCGGGAACACGACGTCGTCCGAGGAGGAGGCCGCGCGCGTCGTCGAACTCGCGCGGAGCCTGATCGGCCGCCGGTGGGTCGACGGCGAGGTCTCGCGGACGCTCACGGACGAGGACGTCATCGTCGTCGCGCCGTACAACGCGCAAGGCGCCCTGATCCGCGAGGCCCTCGACCGCGCCGGACTCCGCGGCACCCAGGTCGGCACGGTCGACATGTTCCAGGGCCGCGAGGCCGTGGTGTCGATCACGTCGCTCGCGGCCTCGAGCGCGGCGGACATCCCGCGCGGCCTCGACTTCCTGCTCATGCCGAACCGGCTCAACGTCGCGCTGTCCCGGGCGCAGTGGGCGGCGTACCTCGTCTACTCGCCGGCGCTCACGACGGGGCTGCCGCCGACGATCAGCGGACTGTCGCTGCTCTCGCGGTTCATCGAGCTGGTCGAGCAGCCCCGCTGACAAGCTCCTGGTCAGCCGACCTGCACGGTTCCGACGGCGGAGCTGTAGGTCACGACCGAGCCGTGCTGCGCACCCACGAGCGTGACCGACCACGCGGTGCGGTTCGCTGCCACCGAGTAGAGCACCCGGGTGCCCTCGGGCAGCGAGGCCAGCCCGGTCCCGTCGATGAGCGTGAGCCTGCTCGGCTGTTCGGCGACGACGAGCTCCGTCGGGTAGACGCCCGAGGGGAAGTGCTGGCGCATGACGAACGACAGCGTGCCAGCGCTCTGCGTCAGCGCGTTCCGCTCGCCCTCGAGGGTCGACGTCCCTGATGACTGCCCGCCGGAAGACTCGGGAACGGCCGCCGGGTCGGCTGCGGGAGGCAGCGCGGCGGTGCCGGTGTCGGACTCAGCGACCGCTGGAAGGTCCTGGCTGTCCCCGGCTACGGCTCGGTCGGTCGAGTCGAGGTCGACACCGGCGACAGAGGGTCCGAGGTTCGTCGTCGACGGCAGTGACGGGAGGGAGAGCGCGGGCAGCTGCACTCCGACGCTGACCAGCCCGAACGCCAGCAGTGCGTAGAGCATGAGCGCGGACCCGACCGAACCGAGGATGATCCCCACGCGGCCGAACGCCCTCGACAGGACCGAGCCCCAGCGAGCGCGCCGGACCGCTTGGACACCGCAGGCGATCGCGGTCACGCCGATCGTGCTGACGATGAAGCCCGACGGCACACCCTGGTGTTGCGGTTCCACGAGCGCGAGCACGACGCTTCCCAGGCCGAGCAGCATCGACAGGGTCGCGAAGGCCCACGGGCGGGCGCGGCGCGGTACGCAGTCCGTTGCCGAGGAAGCAGTGAGGAGCGGCGACGGCGCGTACAGCGGCGGCATCCCTCGACGTGTCCGCGTCGGTGGGGTCGACGGCTCACTCGGTGACCAATCTCGTGGTCCGGGTCCACCCAACTGCACGTGCGCCCCCTCGGTTCGGCAACCATCCCATGGTGCCGATCGAGCGGATACTGAAGAATCCCCAGAACTGGGTCAGTCCGGTGGTCAGGCGCGGACAGCGACGCCACTACGATCGCGATCCGGCGCGTGACGATTCCGGTACGCGATCGCCGGCTGTCCTGAACCAGGATCGTCAATCGCGAATCGGAGTCGCCACGTCGGGGACGGCCGCCCTCGCCAGGGTGGCGAGGCCCAGGACGACCGATGGACTAACCCCGAGCGGGCTCCGAGCCCTCGGCGTCGTCGGCGTCGTCGTCGCCGGGGACCTCGCCGCGCATCTGCGCCCGGATCCCGGCGAGCACGTCGGCGTGCAGGAAGTTCGCGTCCTCGGCACTGGTCGGGTCGACGACGATGCCGAACTCCTCGGGCACGGCGGTGACGAGCTCGGCCATCCGGACCGGGCGGGCCTCGGTGCCGGGGACACCCTCGGTGAGCTGAGCGGGGTCGGTGAACACCGGGACGAACGGCAGGTCGCGGATCATCACGTGCGCGATGCTCCCGCCTTCGGGGTCGCCCGCCGGCTTCCACGGCACCCAGGCGGCGCTGCCGAGGAACCGCTGCGCCGATGATGCCATGCGGCGCCGCAGGGCTCCGGCGGGCGACTCGGTCTTGCCGGCACCGGGGCCGAACGCCGACCCGCTCGTGTCGCTGCTGCTCATGGGGTTCCCTCCGCGGTGGTGTGCCCGGCCATGCTCCCACGTCACGGGAGCGGAATGCGCACTGCGGCCACCGGTGTCGGCGCTCGCGTCTAGAGTCCGAGCAAGTCCGCACCTCCAGGTCAGGAGCACCGTGCCACCACTGCAGTTGACCCGACGGTCGCTCCTCGCGGGCGCCCTCGGGCTCGGCGCGGCCACCGCCCTGAGCGGGTGCGTCGCGAACAACGGTCCGCAGCCGAGTACTGCGGCGCCCGGGTCGAAGGCCGACATCGGCGAGGTCGAGGGGACGCTGCGCTTCGCGTTCTGGGGCGGCAGCGACGGTGAGAACAGCGGGTTCGCGCGCGCCAAGGTCGGGTTCGAGAAACGGCACCCGAAGGCGACGATCGAGCTGCAGACCCTGCCGTACGACGGGTTCTTCTCGGGCATCGACCGGGGCATCCTCTCGCGCACGGCTCCCGACGTCTTCCGGGTCGACTACACGAGCATCGGGAAGTACACCTCGCACGGGGTGCTGCTCGACATGACGCCGTACCTCAGCGCGACCGAGGCGAAGGGGTTCCTGCCGGCGCTGTACGACGCCGTGCGGTTCGAGGGACGGACGTACGGTGTGCCGCACCAGACCGACACCTCGGCGATCGCGTTCAGCCGGGAGGCCCTCGACGAGGCGGGCATCGGCGCCGTGCCCGACCGGCTGGAGGACGCGTGGACGTGGGAGGAGTTCTCCGACGTCAGCACGAAGCTCCGAAAGACCCTGCCCGATGACAAGTACCCGTTCGCCTACGACTGGACGGCCGCCGGCGCCTACCGCTGGGCGAGCTTCTTGTACCAGGCGGGCGGATCGCTGCTCACTGAGGACCTGCGGCACTCCGCGGTCGACGGGGATCCGGCGCGCGAGGCCATGGCGTTCACGCAGCGGTTCTTCGACGAGAAGTGGGTGCCGGCGAACAACACCATCAAGACGACGGTCTACTCGGACAACTTCTTCCTCAACCAGACCGTGGCGATGACGTTCATCGGCGACTTCCTCGTACCCGAGCTCGCTGACGGAGCGAACGGGTACCAGGGCGGCGAGTGGGCGACGACCTACATGCCGCGGGACCGGGCGGCGGCGTCCGACCTCGGCGGCAACGCGATCGTCGCGACGCGGGACACCGAGAACCCCGAACTCGCAGCCGCGTTCCTCAAGTTCCTCGTGGAGGAGGACCAGATGCGCGACTTCTGTCAGCTCGCCAACGAGCTCCCGACGCTGCAGACCCTGGCGGACCAGACGCTCGACTACGCGGTCCGCCCGGACGTGATGGGGGTCTTCACGCAGCAGGCCACGACGATCACCGAGACGGCTGTGCGCGAGACCGTCGTGCCGGGCTTCGCGTCGATCAACACCGCGCTGCAGGACCAGCTCGAGCTCGCGTTCCACGGCCGGGGCACCGAGCAGGCGGTCCGCGCGATCGACGCCGCGGTCGACCGGGCGGTGTCCGCGTGACGGGCGCGACCGAGCGCATCGGCGGCGCCACGGCGGGCGGAGCCGTGCGGCGCGGACCGCGGCGGTCGGCCGGGGTCTTCCGTGCCTCCAGTACGGCGGCCGCATCTGCGTTCCTGCTGCCGAACGTCGTGCTGATCGTCGTCTTCACGCTGCTGCCGCTCGTGTACGCGCTGGTGATCAGCTTCCAGGACCTCGACTCGCTGGGCGGGACGAGCTGGGCCGGTCTCGGCAACTACGTGCAGCTCGTCACCGACCCGGTGTTCTGGCAGTCGGTGTGGAACACCGGCGTCTTCACGCTGTTCACGGTGCCGGTCGGCATGGCGATCGGCCTGGGGATCGCGGTGCTGCTGAACGGCGTGCTGCCCGGTCGGACGGTGTTCCGGACGATCATCTTCCTGCCGCTCGTCGTTTCCGGTGTGGCCACGGGCGTGCTCGGCGCGTGGATGTTCGACCAGAACAACGGGTTCATCGACAAGTTCCTCGCGACGCTCGGGCTACCGCAGGTGGACTGGCAGTCGAGCGGCGGGTGGGCGATGACGGCGGTCATCCTCATGACCCTCTGGCAGCGCATCGGCTTCGACATGCTCATCTACCTGGCGGGTCTGCAGGGCGTCGATCCCGCGGTGCAGGAGGCCGCGTCGACCGACGGTGCGACCGGATGGCAGCGCTTCCGGCTCATCACGTTCCCGCTGCTCGGGCCGTCGACGTTCTTCCTGCTCGTGATGAACCTCATCTACTCGTTCCAGGTGTTCGACACCGTGTGGGCGATGACCCGCGGCGGGCCCGGGTACGGCACGACGACGGTGGTGTCCTACGCCTACCGGGTGGCCTTCGACGAGCACGGGCCGCAGCTGCTCGGCTACGGAGCGGCGGTCGGCATCGTGATCTACCTCGTGACGCTCCTCATCACGGGACTGCAGTGGCGCTTCAACGCTGGACGGGACCAGACGGACTGATGACCTCATCGACGTGGGACACCGGCGCTGCGGCGTCCGGTCGGTCCGCCCGAGCCACGAGCACCACCGCCACCCGATCGCCCCGGAAGCGCGGCAAGCTGCTCTGGCTCCGCCTGACCGTCGCGATCATCGTCACCGTGGTGATGGCGTTCCCGCTGTACTGGATGGTGCTGACGGCGTTCTCGACGCGCGCCGACCTGTACGCCCCCGGGCTGCAGCTCTGGCCGCAGCACCCGACGCTGCAGAACTTCGTCCGGCCGTTCCAGGAGTTCCCGGTCTGGCGGTGGTTCGCGAACTCGCTGCTCGTGGCGGTCGTCGTCACCGTCATCACGGTGTTCTGCAACCTGCTCGCCGGGTACGCGTTCGCCAAGTTGCGGTTCCGCGGGCGCAACGCCCTGTTCCTCGTGCTGCTGTCGACGCTGATGATCCCGCCGCAGGCGATCATCGTGCCGCAGTTCTTCATCTCGATCGGGCTGCACCTGTACGGCGGGCTGTGGGCGGTGATCCTGCCCGAGGCGGCGGCGATCTTCGGGGTGTTCCTGGCGCGGCAGTTCTTCCTCGCGGTGCCGGACGAGCTCATCGAGGCGGCACAGCTCGACGGCGCCGGACGCTTCCGCACGTTCGTGTCGGTGGTGCTGCCGCAGTGCCGGCCGCTCCTCGCCGTGCTCGTGCTGCTGACGTTCATGGGGGAGTGGAACGCGTTCGGGTGGCCGCTCGTGGCGCTGTCCGGCAACCAGGACCTGTTCACGGTGCCGATCGGGATCGTCGGGACGCTGCAGGGACAGTACACGTCGGACTACGGTGCGATCATGGCCGTCAACCTGCTCATGATCCTGCCGATCGTCGCGCTCTTCCTCGCCTTCCAGCGCTACTTCGTCGAGGGTCTGTCGCGGAGCGGCCTGCGGTGACGCCGGGGAGCCGTCCGACGTCGGACGACGTCCGGCGCTGGGTGTCCGAGGACTTCGGCGTGCACGCCGTCGTCGTCGACGAGGTCACCGGCGGCACCGACACCTCCGCGGCCGTCTGGCGGGTCATCGACGGCGAGGGCACCGCGTGGGCGGCGAAGTGGACCACCCGTCCGAGCCGCACCGGCACGAGGCTCGTCTCCTCGATGGCGGCCGCCGGCCTCGAGGGCACGCCCGGCACCCGCACGACCGCCGACGGACGGCGCCGCAGCCGCCGGGCCGGCGGCAAGCTCGCGCTCACCCGGTGGTCGGACGGCGAGGACGCGGCCACCGTCGGACTCGGCCTGGAGGCATGGCGTGCGTACGGCGCGCTCCTCGCGGACGTGCACGCCCACGCCTTCCCCGTGCCGCCCCGCCGGCAGGGAGCGCGCCGGGGCATCCGCCGCCGCAGGCGCCGGTACCGCGCCGAGATCCGCGCGCTCGACGCGGCGGCCGATCTCGCCGGACGCTCGGCGGTCGCAGACGCCGACGCAGACGCCGACGCAGGCGCGGCCGCGGGCGCGGCCCAGGCGACGGCCGCGGCGGCGGCGCGCTCGGCCGACCCGGTGCTCGACCTGTGGCGGGACGCCCGCGACCGGGTCGACCTGCTGCTGCGCGGGACGAGGCTCGAGCCCGGCGCGGCGGGAGACCCCGTGCCGTGCCACGGCGACCCGCACCTCGGCAACGTGCTCGTCGAGTCGGACGGCTCGCTGCGGCTGGTCGACTGGGACGAGGCCGTCGTCGGACCGCGCGAGATCGACCTGCACCTGGTCGAGTTCAGCGTGCTGTTCACGCCCGCGACGCCCGAGCAGCTCGCGGCCTTCCGCGCCGGGTACGGCCCGGTCGAGCTCGACGAGCGCCGGCTCGTGCGGTACGCCTGCATCCGGGCGCTCGAGGACCTGACCTCGACGATGACGGCTGCCCTCACGAGCACCGGTGCCGACCGGGACGAGGCACTCCGGGTCGTCACGGGCATCCTCGCACCGGCGGGCTCGGCCTCGCTCGTCGAGCCACGGCTGCGGCAGGCCCTCGACCTGCAGGGCATCTGACGATCCCGGTGCTCGATCGTCGGGGTCGGTGGACCGAGATCGTCACGGCTCCAGGGAGATCCGGGCGCTCCTGCGTGGGGCGGCGCCGGCCGGACACCTGCGGAACCGACGGACCGCGACGGAGGTGGGGCGTGCCTCGGGCCGGCCATCCGCGCATCGGGCAGAGCGCGACGGGGGTGGGGCGTGCCTCCAGACCGACGACGGCGCCCGCCCCACCGGGTGGGCCGGGCGCCGGACAGATCACGCTCAGTACTTGGCCGACTGCCCGCCGTCGATCGGGACGACCGTCGCGTTGACGTACGAGGCGTCGTCCGACAGCAGGAAGGCGACGACCGCGGCGATCTCGGGGGCCTCGCCGTAGCGCTTCGTGGGGTTGACCTGGATGAACTCCTCGGCGGCCTTCCGCGGGTTCTCCGCGTCGAGCTGCTTCATCGAGTTCTCGACCATCGGCGTCCAGATCGCACCCGGGGCGATGGCGTTGATGCGGATGCCGTACTGGCCGTACTCGACGGCGGAGTTGCGGGTGAGGCCGACGACGCCGTGCTTGGCCGCGGCGTAGCCCGACTGGTTGCCAATGCCGCGGATGCCGCCGACGCTCGCAGTGTTCACGACCATGCCGGAGCCCTGCTCGCGCATGACCCCCAGGACCTTCTCGAGGCCGAGGAACACGCCCCGGAGGTTGATCGACACGACCTTGTCGAACTCGGCGGCGGTGAAGTCCTCGGTGGGGTTCTGCTTGCCCTCGATGCCGGCGTTGTTGAAGAAGCCGTCGATGCGGCCGAAGCGCTCGGTGGTCGCGGTGACGTAGGCGTCGACCTGGGCTTCGTCGGAGACGTCGGCGACGGTGGTCAGGACCTGGGCGTCGGGGGTCGCCTCGAGGACGGCGGCCTTCGTAGCCTCGAGTCCCTCGGCGGAGACGTCGACGAGGGACAGCTGCGCGCCCTCGGCGGCCAGGCGGACGGCGGTCGCGCGGCCGAGCCCGGAGCCGCCGCCGGTGATGAGGACGACGCGGTCGGTGAAACGGGTGGTGGATGTCATGGATGGCCTCCTGCGGTCTTCGACGGTGAAGGGCTCGGGTCCAGCGGTGGGTCGACGAGTCCGCTCAATGCATCTGCATCGATGCCAATTAGGCTACACCTGTCGTTCAGAGGGCGCGACTCGTCTTCAGCAGCGGGAAAGCACCCGCTCCATAGCATCGTGCTCGGCCGGCGCGACCCAGAGCCGGTAGGTGGTCTTCACCGCGATCTGGTGCTCGACGTACGTGCAGCGGAACGCGGTGTCCGCGGGCAGCCAGGTCGCGGCGTCGCCCGAGCGCTTCTGGGCGTTCGAGTGCCCGTCGACCGCGAACAGGTTCGCAGGGTCGTTCGCCAGGGCCTCCCGCTGCTCCTGGCTGAGCTGCTGCGCACCGGTTCGCCATGCGTTCTCGAGCGCGACGACGTGGTCGATCTGCACGAGCGTCGAGGTCGTGTTCCCCCGCACGAAGTCGACGCGGTCGCCGGTGTACGGGGAGACGAGGGTGCCGCGCAACACCTTGCACGGGCCCTGGCGTTCGACGTCGGTGAGGTCGCGGGCGAGGACGTCGTTCCGGGTGTCGCAGCCGTTGTGGTCGACGTCGAGCCAGGCCGTGCCGAAGCGGGCTTCGCGGTCGTAGCCGGTGGCGGGGGCCTTGCCCTTGACCGGCAGGGCGGCGAGCCGGCTGCGGGCGGTGGCGGCCGCGGTCGCGTCGGTGGGGCTGGTCCGGTCGGTCGGGTCGGTCGCGTCGGCGGTGATGGTCGGTGCGGCGGTCGACGAGGGCGCTCCGTCCGTTGCCGCATCAGCGTCGCCGTCGGTCACGCCGGTGGTGTGCAGCAGCCAGCCGGCCAGGGCGACCACAGCGATGAGTCCGAGCGACGCGAGCGAGGTCCGGGCCGTGCGGCGCGAGGAGGTGGGACGGGAGGAACGCGGACGGCGTCGACGGGACGTCATGGGGAGAGCCTTCGGTGGTGCGGTGGAACGGGCCCGGGTGGACCGTCGTCGATCATCCCGTGAAGCACCGACGGAGCACGGCGTAGACACGGGGCATGACCGATCACGCGAACCCCTCCGTGCCCGTCACCGGTGGGTCGATGCCGCTCCTCGGCTTCGGCACCTGGCAGATCCCGGACGCCGACGCCCCCGCCGCCGTCGGTGCCGCGCTCGACGCCGGCTACCGCCACATCGACACCGCTACGGGCTACTCGAACCAGCGCGGCGTGGGGAAGGCGCTCGGCGACTCCGGACTGGCGCGCGACGACGTCTTCGTCACGACGAAGCTCCCGCCGGACAACGCCGATCGGGTCCGGCAGACCATCGAGGAGAGCCTCGAACAGCTCGGGCTCGACCACCTGGACCTGTGGCTCGTGCACTGGCCCCCGAACGGCGAGGCCCGACCCGACGTGTGGGAGCAGGTCGTGCAGGCGCAGGCCGACGGGCTCACCCGGGCCGTCGGCGTGAGCAACTACTCGCTCGCGCAGATCGACGAGCTGACCGACGCCACCGGGACGACCCCGGCCGTGAACCAGATCCGGTGGAGCCCGGCGGAGTACGACGCCGAGGTCGCCGCAGGGCTGCACGAGCGCGGCGTGGTGCTCGAGGGCTACAGCCCGTTCAAGGCGAGCAACCTGCAGGACCCGACGCTCGTCGAGATCGCCGAGGCGCACGACGCCGACAGCGCGCAGGTCATCGTCGCGTGGCACGTGGCGCACGGGTTCGTCGTGATCCCGAAGTCGTCGAACCCGGAGCGCATCCGGTCGAACGCGCTCGGGGCACACCTCGAGCTGAGTGCTGACGAGGTCGCGCGGATCGACGGCCTCGCCGGCTGATCCGCGTCCGACGGCGGGCTCAGGTCGGGAGCGGACGTCGTCGGGGCGGTCCGGAGTCGCCGCAGGTAGCCGCGCGGGTACATCCCGGAGTAGACGCCGAGTGCGCCCACCAGTGGGAACTCGGCGCCGTTGCGCAGGCGGAACGTGGACGTCGCGGTGGCGCGGTCGCGGTGGACGACCCCCGGCGGAGCGAGCTCGGGCTCGAGGTCGGGTTCGACCTCTGGATCGGCGTGGGTGCGTGTCAGGAGGCCCGTGACCGGGACGTACGGAGCGGAACGTGGCTGGGCGGAGCGGCTGTCGTCGACGAACATGCGGTGACGGTACCGGCGCGGACGTCCGGTTTCGAAGGAGTTCGTACGTCGCCGCTCAGGTGAGCAGGGAGCGGATGTCCTCGGCGGTCAGGTCGTCGGCGAACAGGGCGTCGTCGTCGATCATGGTCGCGAAGAGCTCCGCCTTCTTGGCCGCCAGGGCGAGGACCTTCTCCTCGATGGTGTCCTCGGCGATGAAGCGCTGCACGTTCACCGAGCGGGTCTGCCCGATGCGGTGCGTCCGGTCGACCGCCTGGGACTCGGCGGCCGGGTTCCACCACGGGTCGAGCACGAAGACGGTGTCCGCCTCGGTCAGGGTCAGCCCGAAGCCGCCGGCCTTCAGCGAGATGAGGAACGCGGGCGCGCTGCCGGTCCGGAAGCGATCGATGACCTGCGGGCGCTTCCGGGTCGACCCGTCGAGGTACTCGTAGCCGATGCCCCGGGTGTCGAGCGCCTCGGCGACCATCCTCAGGAACGTCGTGAACTGGCTGAAGACCAGGGCCCGACGGCCCTCCGCGGCGAGCTGTTCGAGCTCGTCGAGCAGCAGGTCGAGCTTCGCCGAGGGGATCGGCTCCGCGGCGGTACCGGTGTCGACGTCCGGGTCCTGGTCCGCGTGCTGCACGAGCGCCGGGGAGAGCGCGAGCATCCGGAGGAGCGTCAGCGACCGGAAGACGATCATCCGGTTGCGCGCCAGGTCGTCGATGAGGTCGAGGACCTTGAGGCGCTCCCGGTTCAGGGTCGTCTCGTACAGCGCGCGGTGTGCGGGGTCGAGCGTCACCCGGACGACCTGTTCCTGCTTCGGGGGCAGGTCGGCGGCGACGCTCTCCTTCGTCCGCCGGAGCATGAGCGGGCGGATCCGCCGCCGGAGTCGATCGGTGAGCTCCTTGCGGGCGTCCCCGCGGAGGTCGGGGGAGCCGAGCGGCTTGACGTAGTCGTCCCCGAAGCGCGACCAGGACGACAGCAGTCCGGGCGCGACGACGTGGAACAGCGCCCAGAGGTCGGTCAGCCCGTTCTCGAGTGGCGTGCCGGTGATCGCGAACTTCACCGGCGCGGGCAGGTCGGCCGCGACGCGGTGGGTCTGCGACTGCGGGTTCTTCACGAACTGTGCCTCGTCGAGCACGAGCGCGGACCAGGAGACCCCGGTGTACTCGGCGGCGTCGAGGCGCAGCAGGGCGTACGACGTCACGACGACGTCCGACGCCGCGGCGGCACGGGCGACCCGGGCGTGGTCCTTGAGCGACGTCGCCGTCACGGTGGTCACGCGGAGCGACGGCGTGAAGCGTGCTGCCTCGTCCGCCCAGTTGCCGACGACCGACGTCGGCGCGACGACGAGGAACGGCGGCGCGTCGGGCTCGGAGGCGCGTGCGGCGGCGATCATCGCGAGCACCTGCAGCGTCTTGCCGAGGCCCATGTCGTCCGCGAGCACCCCGCCGATGCCGTGCTCGCGGAGGAAGCGGAGCCACGCGTAGCCGGCGTGCTGGTACGGCCGGAGTTCGGCGTGCACGGTGTCCGGGACCGGCACCTCATCCGGTGGCGCGGCGTCGAGCAGGCCCGCGGCGATCCGCTGCCAGCGTTCGTCGTGCTCGACCTCGTCGGCGAGCTGGTCGAACTCGGACCACAGCCCGGCCTGCAGCGGGGTCACGGTCAGGGCCTGGTCGGGCTCCCACTCGTCGAGCTCGCGGGCTTCCTCGATGAGCTCCTTGAGCCGGTCGAACGTCGGGTCGGCCAGCGACAGGTACGACCCGTCGATGAGCTTCATGCGGCGGTCGCGCTTCGCCAGCGCACGGAGCAACGGGGTGAAGGGGATCTGCCGCCCGTTCACGGTGACGAAGATGCCGAGGTCGAACCAGTCGTGCTTCTCGGACGGCATCGTCGTGACGCGGATGTGCGGCCGACCGGTCAGTCGTTCGTGGTCGCCGGGTTCGCCCTGCACCACCGTCCGGACGCCGTGCGCGGGCAGGGCCGGCAGGAGCTCCGTCGCGAAGACCGCGACGTCCGCACCGTCGACCGTGCCGTCCTCGTACCAGGCGAGTCCACCGCCGGGGCCGGGGCCGGGAGGCGCGGCTCGCCCGCCGTCGTCGGCCTGCGGCGACGGGTCGGCCGGGTCGTCCGCGGCGCGCACCCCCGACAGGTCGGGGAGCGGGCCGTGCAGGGCGATCGGGTCCTTCCGCCCGTCGACGTGCCAGCGCCACTGCAGGTGCAGGCGGTCGTCGGTGCGCGGTGCCCGGGCGGGCTCGAAGGTCGCCGTCAGCACGAGCTCGGGCGGGGTCCGCTCGGGGAGTTCGACCGAGCCGTCGGAGCTGACGAGACCGAGTGCACCGCGGAGCCGCGGTGACCAGTCGGCGAGGAACTCGTCGACCGAATCCGCCGGGACGGTGATGCGTGCGCCCTCGACGAGCATCCGACGCTGGTCCGCCGGGACGGGCGTGGCGGTCGGCGCGAGGGTGACGTGGAACTCGGGGCTCTCGCGGAAGGCGTAGACGCCGTGGTCGCCGATCGTGCGCGCCGACCCCTCGGGCACCGGACGTCCGTCGACGACCGCGCTCGCGCCGATGACCAGCGCCCCGTCGTGCCGGGCTGCGTCGAGGAGCACACGGGCCTCGGCCCCGAGGACCGCGCCGCCCTCGCGCTTGCCGGTCACGAAGGCGATCCCGAGGCCTGCCGCCTGCTGCAGGAGCGGCCAGAGCAGCGGGCTGCCGAAGTCGTCGAGGTGGATCCAGTCGCTCTCGCCCGGCAGCCCCGCGAGCTGACCGGCGCGGTGCAGCGCGGAGAACTGCAGGAACCACGCGTGCTGTTCGGGTGCGATGCCGAGCCGGTTCATCGAGTAGGGGAGCGTGCCCCAGGTGAGCTGCCCGCGGACCCAGTTGCCGGCGGTGCTGCGGGTGACCGGGCGGACGCCGAGCCGCACGCTGCGGGCGCGCGACGGGAGCGGCCGACCGGCGGCTCGCGCACGGGAGGCGAGCGCGGCGGGGACCGCGTCGCGCAACTCGAACTGCAGACCCATCGGCGTGCCCTGCGGGGCGACCACCTGGTCGTCGTCACCGGCGAGGCGGGCGAGGTCGAGCCTCCAGTCCGGGGCGGGAGGAGCGGCGACGGTCGTCGCTGCCCGTGGTTCGGCGGCGAGGGCCCGCGCGTTGATGGTGAGGAGCGCGGCGGCGACGTGCTTGCAGTCGCCGCCGAGGGGGCAGGAGCACGTGCTGCGGACAGGGCGGACGAACTCGCCGCGGGCGACGGTCGTCTCGACGCGGAGTTCGTAGGGGTCGTCCGCGGATCCGGAGACGGTCGCGGTGACCGTGCCGTCGTCGTCGTGCCAGGTGGCGTCCTCGACCAGGCCGGCGCGGACGACGTCGCGGGCGCGGCCGAAGGTCTGCGGCCCGACGAAGCGGATGACGTCGACGGCGTCGATCATCGGGGCGGCGGGCACGTCACCATGCTGCCAGTCGCCACCGACCTCCGCTGCTGGCGCTCCGCGCTGGCCCTCCGCTCCTGGCGGTCCGCTCTGGCCCTTCGCTGCTGGCAGTCCGCTGCTGGCGGTCCGCTGCTAGCGTGGAAGGGCGCCGGACGGCGCGCGACACGAGGGGGATCGCATGGGGAACGCAGCGCGCGGCGCAGTCGTGGTGGCAGGGGCGGTGGCGACGGTGGTCGCCCTGTCGGGGTGCAGCGTGCTGGGCACGGGGGCGCGGACGGCCGAGGCGCCGCCCCCGAGCGCGAGCGCGACGACGGCGGCGACGCCCGGTAAGGCGTCGTGCGACCTGGCCTCCGGTACCGGTTCGGTGTCCATCGAGGAGACCGCGGACGCCTACCGCGTCGAGTGGTCCGGCGTGCCGACGGTCGACGAGGGGGTGCGACAGGAGTACCAGGTGCAGCTCGGCACCGCGTCGCAGGACGATCACGTCACGATGCTCATCGAGTTCGACAGCATCAGCGGCACGGCCTACGGCTGGTTGGACCCGGACACGCTCGAGGTCGCGCCGGTGCCCGGCGAACCGGACACGTCGGCGGGCACCATCGTCGGTACCTTCCCCAAGCAGCACGAGATCGACGCGGCGTGGTGGTCGCCGACCTGGTCGAAGACCGGCGGCGGGGACTCGACGACCACCTACTGCAGCGAGGACGGCCAGGTCCTCGACTGGACGCCGCTCGGCTGACGGCCGGTCTGCCGCTCGGAGGACGGGGCGTGTCCGCGTCCCGTTCTGGGGGCGTCGCTGACAGCGGCTCAGGAGCAGGATCGATGCGTGCTGCAGTCGCTGGTCTACATGAGTTCCGCCACCGAGCCCTTCGACGAGGGCGACCTCGAGGCGGTGCTCGACCACGCCCGCACGCGGAACACCGCCGACGGTCTGACCGGGATGCTCGTGCACCGTGGCGGACGCTTCATGCAGCTGCTCGAGGGGCCCTACGACGCCGTGATGGCGACCTACGCGCGGATCGTCGCGGACGAGCGGCACGACGACGTCCGGCTGCTCGTCGAGGAGTCGATCCACACGCGGCGGTTCCCGGAGTGGTCGATGGCGTACGACCGCGAGACCGACGGTGTCGAGGTGCCCGAGGGATTCAGCACGTTCCTCGACCAGGGGGACCAGAGCGCCGACCAGAGCCGGCCTCGCGAACTGCTGCGGTGGTTCCGGAACCACCCGATGGCCGATCCGACCGCGGCGAAGGGCAAGCACCGGCGCGACGCCTGACGCGGTTGCCGTCGCCTCCATCGTGCTCGGGTACCCGGATCGGTCGGGTCATACTGGTCCGGTGACGACACTGCGAGGCACCATCCGCTCGATCGAGACGCGCGAGGCCGAGGGCTACGCCGACTCCGTCGTGGCCGCCAAGGAGGCAGCGATCGCCGCACTCGACCTGGACGGCTTCGAGCTGATGCAGACGAACGCGGTCGAGAGCAAGGCGACGGGGGAGACCACGATCAAGGCGACCGCCCGCTCGACGGAGACCCGGGAGCACGAGGCGTCCGGGCCGAACTACCAGGCGGCGCTGGCGGCGTACCGGAACACGGTGCCCGAGGGGTGGCAGGCACAGCACGTGTGGGTGGTGGCGGAGTAGTCGCTCCGGCGTTCTTGCGCCGTCGTCAACCGGTGGTCGCGCCCACTGGCTGATCGACGCTGTAGACCGTCGGCTCCGGGACGGGCACGGACGCGTGCTGCCGGAGCCAGAAGCTGCCACCACCGACGGTGAGCCGGTAGGGGCCCGGGGCGCGGTCGTACTGCCGTGCGACGGCGTCGCGGTTGTCGGAGAAGATGCCCCGCGACAGGGTCAGGTGCCCGCAGTCCGTCGTCTCGAGGGACACGGCCGGGTGCGAGGAACCGGCACCCTTCGTCGAACGGTTGGACACGGTGACGGCGCGCGCTGACGTGATCGTGCAGGTCACCTGCTCCTGGTGCGCGTCGTCGTACGCGACCAGGACGAACAGCCCTGGGATCATCGACAGCGTCGTGACGAAGAAGCCCACGGAGAACAGCGAGAACAGCACGTTGCGCACTCGCCTGGGCTTCCGGTCAGCGGTGAGCTTGTCGAAGAAGGCCGTGAACTCCGTCCACGGCTCCGTGGCGTTCTGTTCGAGCCAGTGGACGAGGACGTCGTGGTTGCGGTGGAACCGGTCGGTGGAGAAGCCTCGACCACGCGCGGTCCGGCCGCGGATGGTGGTGTTGCCCGTTCCCGATGCGCTGAACTCGACGAGCTCTCCGGGCGAGATCGTCCGGGTCCGCCGCAGGTGCGGCACCACCTCGAGCCGATCGGGGAACACCCGGATGCAGTTCCGGATGCTCCCGGCACTCATGAACAGGCCGAGGAGGCCGAAGGCGAGCAGCAGGCCGCTCGTCCACAGTTGGGTGAACCAGGCACCGCCGAAGACCGCTCGGGTCGACGCCAGCAAGATCCCGAGCGCGACGACGCCTGCGCACAACGCCGTCCAGGCGATCGGCGCGATGACACCCCCGCGGACCGTCACCGGACGCATGTCATCGGCGCCCCGTGTTGCTTCCCCCATCACGGGTCGACACTACTCAGCGAGGAGCACGGACGATGCGTCCGGTCGGCACGGGTGCAGCGCGCCGCCGATCAGGCTCACGTCGCCGCGAGGTGAGCGCTTCGGCCTCCTGCGCCCTGCGGTTCGGAGTCTGCAGCCAGATCCGGCGATGGTCGTCGAAGTCGGGGTGCGCCCGTGAGTGGCGGTGCTGGTTTCGCGCAGGCCCGCCTCCGCAGGTGTGCCGTGACGAAACCGGCGAAGCGCGCCCAGTCGTTAGAGTTGCTTCGCGCAACAGCGCCGAGGGGCGGCGTGTTGCAGCAAGAACAGGGGAACCATGTCCAACCCATCAACTCATCAGCGGCACATGCCCTGGTGGAGGCTCATCGCCTTGCTCGCGGCCGTCGTCGTGCTCGCGGTGTCAGCGGTTGTGTCCACTCAAGCGTCCCGGGCCGAAGCCGCAGGAGCGTGCGGCTCGTCGTGCGAGGGGATCTCCGGCGATCCGAAGACACTCGCGCAACAACTCGGGCAGTTCGTGGCCGCAGGCACCTTCCGCGCCACCGCCGGCGGTGCGGGGAACACCAACGACCTGTACCGGAACGAGATCCTGCCGATCGCGAACGGCGGTCCCACGCCGGGGTGCCAGGTCGACACCCGTGTCCTCCAGACCATGGTCATCGTCGTGAAGCGTTTCGGGTCGTTGCAGATCAACGACCTCAACCGTGAGTGCCCCACGATGAGTCACCCGTACACGTGTGCGCAGAACGAGAGCTCTCTGCACTGCATCGATCCGAGCGTTGCGTTGGACTTCGGTTCCGTCGGTGGGCAGACCGTGCAGGGCTCCAACGGTCGCACTCAGGAGCTCCTGAACTTCCTCGACACGTTCGTGCCGCGTGGCACGCAGGCCGGGCAAGTGCAGTGTCGATCTGCGATGTCGTTCACGAACATCACCCGTCAGTTCGATGACACGTGCAACCACCAGCACATCGACTTCAGCAGCGTCACCACTCCGCTGGCCATCGGTCAGAGCTCGTACGCCACGACGCCTGCCGTCGGCTTCGCGACGAACACCGGCGAACTGTGGACCTGGACGGGGACAGCTGGGACGCTCGGGTACGGCACCGGCACCAAGCTCGGTGTCGCCGCGAACACGAGCCCGTCCGTCGAGACCTCCGGTGACACGACCGCGGCGGCCTTCAACTCCACCAACGGTTCGCTGTACACCTGGACGGGCAAGGCGGGCACCACCGGCTTCGGTGCGGACGCGAAGGTCGGCATGCGGGCAGGGACCAGTCCCGCCATCGCCCGGATGCCGAACGGGCAGTACGCTGTCGCGTTCCAGGCGAGCGACGGTGGCCTCTGGACGTGGACCGGTGCACCGGGGACGACCGGCTACGCGGCGCCCGCCAAGGTGGGCATGAAGGACGGGACGAGCCCGTCGATCACCGTCGTGGGGACCAAGGCGGCCGTGGCGTTCCAGGCGAACACCGGGGCGCTCTGGACGTGGACCGGTGACCCGGGAACGACCGGCGGAGCCACGTCCACCACGGAGGGGATGGCATCCGGAACGAGCCCCGCGATCACCACGATCGGTTCGAAGGTCGCGGTCGCGTTCAACAGCGGGAGCGGCCTGTGGACCTGGAGCGGGACCCCCGCGACCATCGGCGGTGGGAGCAGCACCAAGCTCGGGATCTGGCCCGGGTCGAGCCCGTCCATCACGACCGTGGGCTCGAACGTCGCAGTGGCGTTCCAGGCGTCCGGCGGGGGCAGCCTGTACACCTGGACCGGTCAGCCCGACACCGTCGGGTTCGGCGCGAGCACGAGTCTCGGCATGAAGGACGGCACGACGCCGAGCATCACCACGGTGGGGAGCAACGTCGCGATCGCGTTCGAGGCGAACTCCGGATCCCTGTACACGTGGACTGGTGCACCCGCAACGACCGGCTTCGGTGCCGATTCGCGTCTCGGCATGGCTCCGACCGCAGGGCCCTCCATCGGCTGACCCCGAGGAGGTAGCTCGCACGTGACCGACGAGAGCGACTGCTCGTCGCCACGAGAAGGCCCCGCCGACGCGCAGAGCGTCGGCGGGGCCTTGGGCTTCCGGGCCCCACGGTCGGACTCGACAGGGCGTTGCCCCTCTGTGCGCGTCGGTTCGGTCATCCTCGACCACATCTGCTGCTACTCGTTCTGCTGACCCTCGTTCGGGGGGCAGACAGGCCGGTTCAGCAGTGCCATCGTTCGAGGACGCACTCATCACGAAGGGGGTTGCAGTGAGTGGACCAGATGACGACGAACACGTCGTGAAGGGACTGAGTCGGCGACAACTGCTGGGGTACACAGCAGCGGCTTCAGCCGTGGCACTGACGATCGGAGGTGGGCGAGCGACGGCAGCGACGGTGTCACCGGTCGTCGATGCCAACCTGTACGACCTCGGCGCGTCCATGCCCGAAGGAGATGGCGCTCGTGCGACCGCCAGGGCTGCGGCGACGTCCGCCTGGGGTGGGTACTCGAACGGGCAGATTCCCGCCTCGGCCATGACGAAGGTGCCGGTGAGCGTCGGACAGCCGTACCTCCGCGGCGACGCCGCTGCGGCGTACAACGACCTCAACCGCGCGTTCCAGGCGCGCTTCGGGAAGTCGCTGTCCATCACCGAGGCGTACCGCGACCTCGCACGGCAGCGGGCGCTCTACGCGGCGTACCAGGCGGGCACGGGCAGCAAGGCTGCAGTGCCGGGCACCTCCGTGCACGGCTGGGCGCTCGCGTGCGACTTCGGCAGTGGCGTCGCCAGCGGCGGATCTGCCGAGAAGCAGTGGGCAAACGCCAACGGACCGAAGTTCGGATGGCAGCCGGTCGGCGACAGCTTCGGCGAGGCCTGGCACTTCGAGTACGACGGGAGCTACCAGGGGTCCGGTTCGGGTTCCGACCGGTCGACGGACGACGACATGCGCGTCATTCAGTCCGCAGGCCGGGGGATCGCTCTGATCGGCTCCGGCTACTTCTACCAGCTCCCCGAGGGCGAGTTCGTCTCCGCCGCCACCAAGCTCTGGGGTGACCCGTTCATCGGGAACGACCGTCAGTTCGATCTCTGGCGGGCGATGGTCCTCCAGGGCACGACGGCCTGATCCACACGACATCCACGACACGTTCCACTGAAGAAAGGCCCACAACGATGAAGATCATCTCCTCCCCGAGCCGCGGCGCTGCACTCGTCGGTCCCGGGTACTTCCGAGGACTCAACGAGGAGTCGCTCGCCGCAGCCAAGATCCTCTACGGCGACCCGCAGCCCGGGAACGACCGTCAGTTCGACCTGTGGCGCGCGATGTCGCTGCAGGGGACCACGCCGGCGAGCTAGAGCCGCGCAGAGCTCATCGACACCGGCGCAGCCGGTCAGCGCGTGCTGGCCGGCTGCGCCAGCTTGCTGTGCTTCCGTGAGTACCCGAAGTACACCCCGAGTCCGATCGCGAACCAGATCGCGAACCGCACCCACGTCTCCCACTGCAGGAACGTCACGAGCCACAGCGAGGCCACGACGCCGATGATCGGCACGACGGGCATGAAGGGCAGCTTGAACTGCCGGTCGAGATCGGGCTGCCGGTACCGCAGCACGATCACCGCCGAGCAGACGACCACGAACGCGAGCAGGATCCCGATGTTCGTCAACTCCGCGACGACGCCGATCGGCAGCACGCCCGCGAGCACCGCCGACGCGATGCCGAGGATCCACGTCACCCGGGTCGGCCCGTGGCGCTTCGGGTCGGTCTTCGCGAACCACTTCGGCATCAGCCCGTCGCGGCTCATCGAGAACCACACGCGCGAGGCACCGAGCATGAACGTCACGAGCACGGTCACGATGCCGACGATCGCCCCGATCGCGATGACGTTCGCCACCCCACCGAGCCCGACGGACGCGAACGCCGACGAGAAGCCCGAGGCCGGGTCGATGTCGGTGTACTTCTGCATGCCGGTGAGCACCAGGGTCGCCAGGACGTAGAGCACCATCGCGATGCCGAGGGACAGCAGGATCGCCTTCGGCATGTGCTTCCGGGCGTCGGTGGACTCCTCGGCGGCGGTGGACATCGCGTCGTAGCCGAACACGGCGAAGAACACGGTGGCCGCGCCGGTCATCACGCCACCGAAGCCGAACGGGAAGTACGGCGAGTAGTTCGCGCTGTTGATGTGGAAGACCCCGAGCACGACGATGAGCACGACGAGGCCGACCTTGATCGCGACGGCGACGAGCTCGAAGCGGGCGGCGCTCCGGATGCCCCGGGTCAGGACGAAGGCGGTCAGCAGGCAGAGCAGGATCGCGAACACGTCGACGACGTGGCCGTCCCCGGTTCCGGGCGCCCCGAGCATCCATGCGGGCAGGTCGACGCCGAACTGCCCGACCAGGAACCCGACGTAGCCGGAGATGCCGATCGCGACCACCGCGACGATCGCGGTGTACTCGAGCAGCAGGTCCCAGCCGATGAACCACCCGACGACCTCGCCGAGCACCGCGTACCCGTACGTGTAGGCGCTGCCGGCCTTCGGGATGAGCCCGGCGAACTCCGCGTACGACAGTGCTGCTGCGGCGCTGGCGACCCCGGCGATGAGGAAGCTGATGAGGACGGCGGGCCCGGCGACCCCGTTCGCGACGGTGCCGGCGAGGGTGAAGATGCCGGCGCCGATGATTCCGCCGATGCCGATGGCCGTGAGCTGCCACAGCCCGAGGTGCCGTTTCAGACCGCCCTCGCCCTCGGGCCCGTCGTCGATCGTGTCGATGGGCTTCCGCCGGAAGATCCCCTGTGTCGTCGTCGTCACGCGCCCACTCTGCTCCTTCTGCGGCGGCGGTGGTAGACCCGGCAGCATGCGTCGTGCAGCTCGTGTCGAACCCGGTCCCGGTCAGGAGTCCGTCTGGGACTACCCGCGTCCTCCTGCGGTCGAGGCGGTCCCCGAACGGGTCGTCGTGCGGCTCGGCGGCGAGGTCGTCGTCGACACGACCGATGCGGTACGGGTGCTCGAGACCTCGCACCCGCCCGTCTACTACGTGCCGATGGCCGAGGTCGAGCTGCGTCCGGCGCAGGGGTCGAGCATGTGCGAGTTCAAGGGACGCGCCCGCTACTTCGACGTGGTCGGCGGTGACGGGGTCGTCGCACCCCGGGCGGCGTGGAACTACCCGACTCCGGAGCCCGGGTACGAGGACCTGCGCGACCGGATCGCGATCTACCCGTCCGCGATGGACTCGTGCGAGGTCGGTGGCGAGGTCGTGCAGGCGCAGGAGGGCGACTTCTACGGCGGGTGGATCACCTCGCGGGTGGTCGGACCGTTCAAGGGCGGGCCGGGCACGCTCGGCTGGTGACCGCACGCCGGGCCGATTCGAGCGAGCCAGGCCGGACCAGACCGAACCACGCCTGGCCGGACGGAGCAGCGTCGGGCCGAGCAGGGCCGGACCGGCGGGGCGGACGCGCCCCGGTCCTCTAGGCCGTCGCCGAGCGGTGCGCAGCCGCCGTCAGCGGCGCGCGTAGGGCGACCAGAACGGCGGCGGGAAGGACCCGTCCGTCGCGAAGGTGAGGAGCTGCCAGCCCATCATCACCAGGCCGAGTGCGCCGAGCACCAGGCCGATCCACGCCCAGGCGCGCACCGCGCGTCGGCGCCCGGCGAGGTGCGCCGCACGGAGACCGCAGAGGACGCAGACGACGCCGAACACGACCTCGAGGGTGACGTGTCGCGCCATGTCGGCGGCAGGCACGATGATGCCCATCCAGAGCGAGAGGGGAGCGAGCAGCACGGCGACGGTCGCCAGGACTGCGGGCGGTTCGTGGTCGCGAGCGCCTGCTGCCATGAGTCCGAACCTACCGACGTGGCGTGGGTCGTGCGCGCCGACGCGCACCGCCGGGTTGCGCGCTGCCCTGCGACGCGCCGGACGGCTGGCGGACGAGCGAGCACGATGGAGGCATGCGTTCCTTCGTCCGTGTCCTCCTCGGTGCCGCGCTCGTCTTCGCGGGCACCAGCCACCTCACCTTCGCCCGTCGTGACTTCCGTGCCCAGGTCCCGGACTTCGTGCCGCTCGACACGGACACGACGGTGCTGGCCTCGGGCGTGGCGGAGATCGGGCTCGGGAGCGCGCTCCTGTTCACGCCGCGTCGCCGCCGGAAGACCGTCGGCACGATCGCGGCGCTGTTCTTCACGGTGATCTTCCCGGGGAACCTGTCGCAGTGGGTGAACCGCCGTGACGCGTTCGGGCTCGACACGGACGAGAAGCGCGTCGCCCGCCTGTTCGGGCAGCCGCTGCTCATCTGGGCGGCGCTCTGGTCGACGCGCGGGTCCGGGTCCCGCTGATGTCCGGCCCGGCTGCGTCGCAGGACCCGGACGTGACGTCCGGGTCCGTCGGCGTGGCCGGGCCGTCTGCTGCGGCGGCTGTGTCTGCTGGTTCGTCTGGTTCGTCTGGTTCTGCGCCGTCTGCTTGTGCTGCTCCGTCTGCGTCGGCTGCTCCGTCTGCGTCGCCGTCATCGTCCGGCCGGGAGGCGCGGCTCGCCGCTCGCGCACCCCGTCACGTCGTCGACGTGGTCGCCACGGTGCTGCTGCTCGTCCTGCTCGCGGTCGAGTCGGTGGCCGCCGGTGGCGGCATCGTGTTCCTGTCGCTGGCGTTCCACTCGTGCGCGGCCCCGGGCAACACCTGTGACGCCGGCCTCGGCACCGGGGTCGTGACCGTCGGGCCGGTCCTCGTCGCCCTGGTGCTCGTCGGCACGGTCGTCGGGTGCGTGCTGCGGCTCGTCCGTCGACGCCTCGCGTGGCCCCTGGCACTCGTCGGGGTCGCGGCGCAGGTCGTCGTGTTCTTCGCCGCGTTGCTGCTCGTCGACGCTGCGGTCCAGCACGGGTTCTGACCGTCCTCCTGCACAGGGAGTCGTCGCCGCGAGCGCGTCCACAGATCATCCATCGGCGCTGCTGCCGAGCGGGGTGGTCCCGCAGGCTCGGAGCATGTCAGGAACCGATGTGCTCGACCAGCTGTTCACCACGTCCGCCCGGACCGACGCCGACGTCGTCGCGCTCGTCTCCGGGGTCGTCGGACGCCCGATCCGGAGGCAGTGCTGGGTGCTCTTCCTCGACGAACGGGCCGTCCCGGTGCCGTTCCTGCTCCCCGTGTCCGACCTGCCGCTGCAGCCGGACGAGCACGTCGAGGACTTCGCCACGCTCGTCGCCGAGGTCTGCGTCGACAACGCCGCGGCCGAGGTCGTGCTGGCGTGGGAACGGCCGGGCGAGACGCAGCTGTTCCCGGTCGACTGGGAGTGGATCGACGCCTGCGCGTGCGCCTTCGCGGAGCGGGCGGTGCGCCTGCGGGGACAGGTCGTGGTGAACGCCACGGGAGCGTCGATGGTCGAGCTCCACGACGCCGAGGAACTCGGGCCGGTGCTGCGGTGACCTCAGCCCTGCGGAGCGGTGTCGGGCACGGTCTGCCCGGTCAGTCCCTCGACGACGGCCTTCGCCTCCGGCCAGTACTTCGCGTAGTGGTCGGGGTCCGCGTTGATCTGCACCGCGTGCGCCATCTGCGTCGGGGTCATGGTCTTCCACCCCGGCGTCTTCACGAGCTTCGTGTAGAACATCGTCGCAGCGGTGTACGGATCCATCCGCTGCTCGTACGTGCCCCACGCGCCGTTGTCGCGCTGCTGGAACAGTCCGCGGCTGTCCGGT
Organism: Curtobacterium subtropicum; assembly: GCF_030362975.1. Taxonomy (NCBI): domain Bacteria; kingdom Bacillati; phylum Actinomycetota; class Actinomycetes; order Micrococcales; family Microbacteriaceae; genus Curtobacterium; species Curtobacterium subtropicum. The sequence continues at coordinate 225,024 of NZ_JAUCMM010000004.1, read as the reverse complement.
CCGACGGCGTCCCCGTGGTCGAGGTTCACCAGGCTCGACTCACCGATCGCGGTCATCACGCCGACGGCCTGCGTGTGCGGGCCGATGCCGAGCGCCTGTGCGGCCTCGATGACGTAGGCGGCGTTCACCAGGCGGTCCTGGCAGAAGCCGGCGACGGGGCCCGCGGGCACCACGATCCCGCCGATCGTTCGCGAGGCGACCTCGGGGCACGCCGGTTCGGCGGAGACGGACTTCGCGGCGCCGGTCAGCGAGTGCACCGCGATGACGACGACCACGACGACCCCGATGACGGCTGCGACCACGCCTGCCCCGAACACCGAGGCGATGGTGATGCCGGCGCGGCGCATGTCGGGGTCCTTCCGGGCGGGTGGTCCGTCCGGAGTGCCGGACGGGCGGGTGCAGGGCACGACGAGCGTACGGTCACCGGCTGGGAACCGCAGCCGCCCGATCGGGGGTGTCGCCGCCGGCGGCCGCTGCCCGCCTGCATCCGGCTGCCCGCACGTCGGCCAGCACGTCAGCCGGTCAGTCGCGCTTCCGCCCGTCGCGGAAGGCCATCGACAGCGAGATCAGGACGATCGTCCCGATGGAGATCGCGAAGATGATCTCGCTCGCGTCTATCAGCCGTCCCGCCGGTCGTGCTGGCCGTCGATGCGCTCGGCGCCGTCCACGCCGTCGACGCGCTCGGTGTGGTCCCCGTCCTCGTGGTGCCGGTGTCCGGTCCCCGGTCGGATGACCGCGGTCGGCTCGGTGACGAGTCCGGTCGGCGCCTTCTCGGTCTGCTTGCGCCCGTGCGTGAACCAGGTGAGGAGCCAGAGCAGGACGCCGAGGCCGAGCAGCGCGCCGGCGATCTGGTACTGCTGCGGGTCACGACCGGACGAGAACGGCAGCACCAGCCACAGACAGGTCACGACACCGATCACCGGGATCACGACGCCGGCCCGGAAGTGCTCGTGCCCGACGTGATCGCGACGGAGCACGAGCACCGACAGGTTCACGACCGCGAAGACCGAGAGCAGGAGCAGCGACGTCGTCCCGCCGAGGACCACGACGATGGGGGAGTCCGGGTCGAGCGAGACCCACCCGATGAGCAGGAGCGAGATGAGCGTGGTGAAGACGATCGCGGTCGAGGGGGTGCGACGGGCCGGCGAGACCCGCGACAGGAACCCGGGCAGCACGCCCTGCTTGCTCATGCCGTACAGCAGTCGGGACGCCATCATCATGTTGATCAGCGCGGTGTTGGCGACCGCGAACATCGAGATGAACGGCAGCAGGTCGGCGATGGGGAAGTCCGGTGCCGCGGTCTGCACGACCGTGACGAGCGGGGTCTCGTTGCCGGCGAGCTCGCCGATCGGCACGACGGCGACGGCGCAGATCGACACGAGCACGTAGATGACGGCCGTGATGCCGAGGCCGGTGAGCATCACCTTCGGGAAGATCCTCGACGGGTCCTTGGTCTCCTCGGCCATGTTCACCGAGTCCTCGAAGCCGACCATCGCGAAGAACGCCAGCGAGGTCGCGGTGGACACCGACAGCAGCAGGGTCTTGTCCTCGGGGGTGTCGAACATCACCACGCGCGAGAAGTCCGCGTTGCCGCCGGCGATCGCCCAGAACCCGATGAGGATCACCATCACGAGACCGGACAGCTCCACCAGGGTGAGCACGACGTTCGTCTTGACGCTCTCGCTGACACCGCGGAAGTTGACCGCCATCACCGCGAGCATGAAGCCCATCGCGATGAGCATCACGACGCCGTTCGGCAGCTCGAGACCGAAGCCCGCGCCGAGGTTCGCCGCGAAGGCCCGCGACGCCGTGCTCGCCGACGTGATGCCCGAGCACATCACGATGAACGTGACGATGAAGGTGACGAAGTGGATGCCGAACGCCTTGTGGACGTAGAGGGCGGCGCCCGCGGTCTGCGGGTACTTCGTCACGAGCTCCAGGTACGAGAACGCGGTGAGCAGGGCGACCGCGAACGCGATGAGGAAGGGGAGCCACGCGGCACCGCCGACCTCTGCGGCGACCTGACCGGTCAACGCGTAGACACCCGTGCCGAGGATGTCGCCGACGATGAAGAGCAGCAGCAGCTTGGGGCCGATGACGCGCTTGAGCGTGGGTTGCTCCTGCTGCGTCACGTCCGACTTGGTGGTGGTCATACGTCAGCCTTTCCCGAGGGATGGCACTCTGTCTACTCTCACAGGAAGATCGCCGCTGCCTGCAACACGCCCGTTGCCTGGATCACGCGGCCGCTCTCGGGTGCCGATCGCTACGCTCCGGGACATGTACGACGATGCCGACACCACCGAAGAACCCGTCGAGTTCGCCGACTTCAACGCCAAGCTGCTCGTGCTGGACGTCCTGTGCTACGACCTCGACGTGCTCGAGCCCTACGACGGTGACGCGGACGAGGACGCCGGCGAGGACCTCGACGTCGAGGGGCAGGACGACCGTGCCCGCGAGTACTACGACGACCTCGACCTGCTGCCGTCCCACCTGGCGCTGGTGACGGAACTCACCGTCGACTCCGACCTCGAGGTTCTGCAGGACGTCCACCCCGGCTGGGACGGTTCCGACGACCGGTACGACCCGCAGAACTGGGACGACGTGCTCGACCTCCCGGCGCTGACGACCGTGTACGCCGCCGCGCCGCTGCCCGCGCACGTGACCGAGCGCCTCGCTGCGAAGGGTGTCGAGGTCCGCTCCGCCTGACGCCGGCGCGCCCGGACGGGGGCGACTGCGGTGCCCGCCGCGTGGGCTCGGACGACATCGCCGACGTCGTACGACAGCGAGATCGTCGCCTGAGCCGTGTGCTGCCCGCCGCGTGGGCTCGGACGACATCGCCGACGTCGTACGACAGCGAGATCGTCGCCTGATTCGCACGATGCCTGCAGCGCCCGCACCGTCGACCCGGCCGCCCCGCACTATCGCTGCAGCGCCCGCACCTGCTCCGTGAACTGCGCGGCGCCGCCCTGCGCCGGGTGCCGCACCGCCACGGCGTCGATCCCCGCCAGCGCGAGCGCACCCTGCGCCTTGCGCCCGACGGCGACGACCCGCACCGGGTGTCCGGTACCGCGAGCCGTACGCAGCGCCTCGAGCAGCGCGAGCGCGACCGGGGCACCCGAGCGCACCTCGGCCGGCCGCGGCGTCCGGTTCGTCAGCCGGTCCCCGGCGACGAACGGGTGGTGCGGGAAGATCGCCCACGCCAGGGGGAGCGGCCCGGACCAGTCCTCCAGCGCCGCGTGCACGACCCGCGACGAGGCCTCCCACGGCGCGGTCGGCTCCGGCGGCACGAGCACGTCGAACCCGAGCGTGCCGAGCTCCCGCATGCTCGTGAACGGGATGCCCGTGTTCGTCATGCCGCGCCAGCCCGGGGCCTCGGCGACGAGCACGGTGTCGGCCGAGGCGCCGACGTGGGAGAGGTAGGCGGACAGGTTCGCCCGGCGGAGTCGTCCCTCGGCGGTGTCGGTCGCGTAGAGCGCCTCGGCGTCGTCGGCCACCGGGACGGCGTCGAGCGCGGCCCAGAAGGGGTCGAGGCCGAACGCCGTCACGAGCGTCCGAGCACCCGGCGGTAGACGTCCTCGAGTCCTGCGGCCGAACGCTCCCAGCTCAGTCGCTCGGCGTGCTCACGGCCCGCGGCGGCGAGCCCGGCGGCGTAGGAGTCGTCGGTCAGGATCCGCTCGATCTCGGCGGCCCAGTCGCCCGGGTCCCGCGACTCGAGCACGACCCCGGTCTCCCCGTCGACCACGGCCTCGCGCAGTCCACCGGCAGCCGCGGCCACGACGGGCACCCCGGACGCGGAGCCCTCGAGCGCCACGAGTCCGTACGTCTCCGAGTGCGACGGCACGAGCACCGCCGCTGCGCCACGGAACAGGAAGGCCAGGTCGGCACGCGACTGCGGACCGACGAACGTCACGCGGTCGGCGATGCCGTGCGCGGCGGCGAGCCGACGCAGTTCGTCCACGTAGTCGCCTGCCTCGCTCGAGGCGTCGCCCGCGATGACGAGGGTGGGGCGGGCCTCCCGGCCGATGCCCGCGACCGCCTCGATCGCCAGGTCGAGCCCCTTGAGTGGCTGCACACGTGCTGCCGCGACGACGTAGGGCGTCTCGGCGCGGCGCGCACCCGCGCCGGCGGGGCGGAAGACGGACCCGTCGACGCCCGGCGGCACGATCCAGGTGCGCGACGCGTCCCCGCCCAGGCGGGTGCGGACGGTCGCCGCCTCGGCCGACGACACCACGACCACGGCGTCGGACTCGCGCGCCAGCATGCGCTCACCCGCGGGACGGCCGGCGGACTCGGGGCGCTCGCCCTCGGACAGCGGTGTGTCCGACTCGGCGGCGATGGAGTGGAAGGACTGCACGTGCGGGATGCCCCGCTCGCGGGCCACGGGCAGCGCGGCGACGCCCGAGAACCAGTGGTGCGAGTGCAGCACGTCGTACGGGCCGAGCTCCTCGAGACCCGCCCGGAACGGCTCGATGAACGCGTCGTGCTCGCCCTTCGGCACCGGCTCCGCGGGACCGGCGGACAGGAACCGCAGGCACACGCCCGGCACGAGCGACACGCTGTCGGGCTGGGTCGGCGACGAGCGCCGCGTGATGATCTCGACCTGGTGGCCGCGGTCGGCCAGGGCCTCGGCCTGGTGCCGGACGACGACGTTCATGCCGCCGACCTCGCCGGATCCGGGCTCGTCGCCGGGGGAGGTGTGCAGCGACACCAGCCCGATGCGCAGGGGTTCGGTCGTGGTGCTCACGGCGTCGAGCCTAGCCGCGCGGCCGCCGCTGGGACCCACGGGCGGGCGCCACCACGGCGGGGTGGCGGCCCGCCTCGTCCGGCGGGTCGGACGGGAGGCCCGGATCGCCTCCCAGCACCTGCACCCGTCCGTCGCCGTGCCGCTCCCAGAACGCGGCGGTCCACGCACAGAGGGCGCCGTCGAGCAGGTCCTCCCGGTGCTTGTGCGTCGGTCCGTGCAGCACCGAGGGGTCGGCGAGCCCGGCCGTCAGCGGGTGCGCGTCGAGCAGCAGCGGCGGGTCGAGCGGGGTCGTGCGCAGTCGGTGCACCAGGTCGTCGAAGGCCTCGGCGCGCCGCTGCCGGGCGACCGCGGCGGGGAGCTTCAGGTCGAGGCGCTTGTACCGCGGACGTTCCTCGTCGTAGCCGAGCTCCTCGATGCCCACGAGCGTGGTGTACGGGTAGCACTCGAACGCCGCCGGTCCGGTGCGCTCCCGCATCGCCGCCGTCGAGGACACGTACCCGACGCCGAGCTCGGTCAGCCGGTCGAGCAGCCGGGCGCCGGCGCTCGCCGCGGAGGCCAGGTTCGTCGGGTTCGCCGCGACCTTCCACCGGCCGTAGCGCTGTCCGACCTGCCGTTCGGCCTCGCGGATGCCGGTGGGGTTCGTCACCACGAGGGAGGCGTCGACCGCGATCAGGGTCCGGGGACCGAGGTGTGCGGTGATCCAGTCCGTCACGGCGTCGACCCCGCGGGCCCACCCGGCGTCGGTGATGGTGCCGTCGTCGTCCATCGCGACGAGTCCGGTCTCGTTGGCGGGCTTCCGGTCGCTGCCGAGCCCCCACGCCAGGTCCACACCGAGGTACGCCGTCACCCCTCCATCGTGCCCGGAGTCGCCCGGTCGACGCTCCACCACCTCCGCAACCGCCGCCGAGCGGTCCTCCGCCGACGCCGAACGGCAGCCCGCCGACGCCGAACGGGCAGGAAACGCCGGCCGTGGGACGCCGAGCGGGTGCATTCCGTCGGTCGGGGGCGTCGAGCGTGACAGATCTGGCCCGCTCGGCGGAACGGGGGACGGCGGGACGGCGGGACAGGAGCGCCGTGTCCGAGCAACGCGGCGCCCCGTTGTGGGGGTCGCGACCGATCGTGAGAGGTCGTCATTCTCTTGGTCGGAACGCCGGAAGGGGCAGACGACATGCGGTGGGCAGCGCTCAGGACGAAGACGAAGGCGACGATCGTGGTCGCCGTGGCAGCCGTGGTCTGGCTCGGGGGAGTCGGAACCGCCGGCGCGGTCGTCGGATCGGTTGCTGCGAGCGTCGGGGACACCCGTCCAGCCGCGGTCGTGACCACCGCGGACTCGTCCGCCGCGCCGAAGTCCTCCCGCACGGCGACGCCGACCCCCACCCCGACGCCGGTCGTCGCGGTGACCGAGGTCACGTCCGACGCAGCGATACCGTTCGACCGGAGGACCGTCGACGACCCCGCGCTGCCGAAGGGACAGACGAAGGTCACGACCGCCGGGGTCGACGGTGTCGAGACGACCACCTGGCGCGTGACGACGACCGACGGCATCGAGACCGACCGCAACGAGGTGGGCAAGGAGATCACGAGGCTGCCCGTCACCGAGGTGACCGCGATCGGGTCGTACGTCGCGCCGGCTCCGGCTCCCGTGGCTCCCGTGGCACCGGCACCCGCACAGCAGGCACCTGCCGCGCCGGCACCTGCCGCTGGCGTCATCACGCCGGGTGCGTTCTGCACCGACGCCCAGAACGGCGCTGTTGCGCAGTCCTCGACCGGGAAGTCGTACCGGTGCGGTGGCAAGGGACCCGACGCGAACGGGCACCTGCACTGGAACACGATGTGACCTGTCGGCGGTGGGGCCGTGTACGGTCCGCTGCATGGCGAGCGAGGCGACGACGCTGACGGTCCCGGGTCCGGACGGCGACCGGGAGGTCCGGATCAGCAGCCCGTCGCGCGTGCTCTTCCCGGACCCCGGCATCACGAAGCTCGACCTCGCCGAGTACCTGGTCGCCGTGGGGGAGCCCTTCGTCCGGGCGAACGGCGACCGCCCGGTCTCGCTGCAGCGGTTCGGCTCGGGCATCGACGGCGAGTCGTTCTTCTCGAAGAACCCGCCGAAGGGTGCTCCCGGGTACGTGCGTGACGTCACGGTGACCTACCCGAGCGGCCGGTCGCACCCGCAACTCGTGATCGACGAGCCGGCGGTCGCGGTGTGGGCGGCACAGATGAACACCGTCGTGTTCCATCCGTGGGCGTCCCGCGCCGAGGACAGCGACCACCCGGACCAGCTCCGCATCGACCTCGACCCGCAGCCGGGTACGGACTTCCACGACACCGTGCCGGTCGCACACGAACTCCGGACGGTGCTCGCCGAGGTCGGGCTCACGGCCTGGATCAAGACGAGCGGCAACCGCGGCCTGCACGTGTTCGCCCCGATCCGCCCCGAGCACGAGTTCCTCGACGTCCGCCACGCGGTGATCGCGGCGGCGCGGGAACTCGAGCGGCGGATGCCCGACCGGGTCACGACGGCGTGGTGGAAGGAGGAGCGCGGGCAGCGCGTGTTCGTCGACTTCAACCAGGCGAACCGCGACCGCACGATGGCCGGCGCCTACAGTCCACGGGCCCTCGCCCACGCGAGTGTGTCGACGCCGATCACCTGGGACGAGCTCGACGGCGCGGACCCGACGACGTTCACGGTGCGGACGGTGCCCGAGCGCCTGTCGACGGTCGGCGATCCGTGGGAGACCATGCACGAGGAGCCGGGCGACCTCGCCCCGCTGCTCGCGTGGTGGGACCGTGACCTGGCGGACGGACTGGGTGAGCTGCCGTTCCCGCCGGACTTCCCGAAGATGCCCGGTGAGCCGCCGCGCGTGCAGCCGTCACGAGCGAAGAAGTCGTGACGGCCGGGCCGTTCAGGCCGCGGCGACGTCCTCGGCGCGCTGCTCTGGCTTCGCGACCCGGCTGGTGTGCATCGGCAGCGTGACGCTCGCCGTGTGCAGACGTGTCAGGCGGGACCAGGTGCCGCGGTTGGCGTCGCTGATGCCGTCGATGATCATGTCCCGCTCCCGTCTCCCGCGCCCCCGGATCACTGTCCGGAAGTCACTAGTTAGCCTAACTACTGCGAGCATATTGGCGAGCGGCAGCTGGTGCAAGCGCTAGGACAAGACGTCGCGGAGGTCGTACGCAGAAGGGACATCGAGCTGTTCGAACCCGCACGACCGGGCGTCCCTGTCCGGCCGCAACCGCTCGAACTGCACCGTGTGCCGGAACCGGTCGCCCTCCATCTGGTCGTACCGCACCTCGAGCACGCGCGACGGTTCGAGCTGGACGAACGAGGTGTCGCGACCCGACGAGAACCGCGACCGTTCCCCGTCACCGGTGACGGGCCTCCCGTCCGCATCGCGGAGCACGACGGGCTCGAGTTCCTCGACCAACTGCTGGCGACGACGGTCGGTGAAGGCGGAGACGCCGCCGACCTGCCGGATCTCGCCGTCCGCGTCGTACAGCCCGACGAGCAGTGAGCCGACCCCGCTGCCGCTCTTGTGCACGCGGTACCCGATCGCGACGACGTCGGCGGTCCGGTGGTGCTTCACCTTGAGCATGGTGCGCTTGTTCGGTTCGTACGCCTTCGCCCGCGGCTTCGCGACGACCCCGTCGAGCCCGGCGCCCTCGAACGTGGTGAGCCACTCGCGGGCGAGGTCGACGTCGAGCGTGGTCCGGGTGACGTACAGCGGGTCGGTCATGCCGTCCGCGAGGGCCTCGAGCCGCTCACGCCGCTCGTCGAACGGCAGGTCGAGGAGCTCCGCGCCGTCGGCGACCAGCAGGTCGAACGCGACGAACTGCGCCGGGGTCTCGACGCTGAGCTTCCGGATCCGCGACTCGGCCGGGTGGATGCGCTGCGACAGGGCCTCCCAGTCGAGGTGCTCGGCGCCCGGCTCGCCGCTCCGCAGGACCACCTCGCCGTCGAGCACGACCGGGTGGTCGCGCCCGCCGAACTGCGCGCGGAACGCTTCGACGAGCTCCGGGAAGTACCGGGTCAGTGGCTTCGACCCGCGGCTGCCGATGGTGACGTCGTCGCCGTCGACCGTGACGATCCCGCGGAAGCCGTCCCACTTCGGTTCGTACCGCAGGCCGCCGCGGACGCTGTCGGGGTCGGGCACGGTGGCGACGGCCTTGGCGAGCATCGGTGCGATCTCCATGCGGCCTGTCTACTCGCGGGTGCTCCGGTGGACGGCCGGGAGGCTCGGCTCGGCTCCGGCGGTCCCGCAGCGCACACGGATCCCGGCCTGGAGGCTCGGCTCACCCTGGTCGCGCGGCGTCGTCACTAGGGTGGTCGCGTGACGACCGTGCCCCCGCCGGCAGCGCCGGCACCGGAACCGATCAGCCCCGTGCAGGCCGCCGCGCTCCGCGCCGGCGTGCTGCCGCCCGTCGAGCAGGTCCGGCCCGGTGTGTGGACCATCGCGGTGCCGTTCCGCGGGGGCGTTCCGGACGCGACCCTGTCCTACGTGCTCGAGGGGACGGACGGCTCGCTCACGGTGGTCGACCCCGGCTGGGCCGACGACGACGACCTCGGGGTGCTCCGGGCAGGGCTCGCGGCGATCGGGCGGTCCGTCGACCAGGTCGGGCTCGTCGTCGTGACGCACCTGCACGCCGACCACCTCGGCGCTGCCGCCGCACTCCGGCGTGCCAGTGGAGCCCGGGTCGCGATGCACCGGCTGGAGGTCGACGCCCTGCGTCGGGAGCGCGAGGACGCCGCGGCGAACGACGCCGACATCGCCCGGTGGGGGCTGCCCGACGCGCTGGTCGCCGGCGTCGTCGCGGCCTGGGGGAGCGGACGCCGGATCGGGCTCGGGCAGACGGCGGAGCCGTTCGCGGACCTGCTCGTGGAGGACGGCGACGTGCTGCCGGTCGCGGGGCGCGCGGTCCGGGCGCTCTGGACGCCGGGCCACACCGCCGGGCACCTGTGCCTCGTCGACGAGGGCGACGGGTTGCTCTTCACCGGCGACCACGTCCTGCCGCGGATCAACCCGGGGATCGGCCTGGGCGGGCGGACGGCGACGAACCCGCTGGGCGACCACCTGGCCTCCCTCGCGCGGCTCGACGGGTTCGGGGACCTCGAGGTCTGCCCGGGGCACGAGTACCGCTTCCGGGACGTCGTGACGCGTGCGTGGACGCTGGCACAGCACCGCGAGGAGCGCTCCCGGCACGTCGCCGAAGCGCTCGACGCGCTGACGTCGCCGACGCTGTTCGAGGTCGCGTCGCGCGTGCCGTTCAGCGGTGGGATCGACGCGATGACGGGGTTCCTGCTCGCGAGCGCGCTGACGCAGACCGCCTTCCACGCCGACCTGCTCGGCCGATCGGACGAGATCCGTCCCGCCTGAGTGTCGGCGACGACCGGCGGTGCCGGACGCCCGGCGGCGCCAGACGACCGGCAGCGTCAGACCACCGTCGCTGCCAGCCGTTCGAGCGTCGTGCGGGCGTCGGCGAACTCGGCCGCCGCGTGCTCGGCGAGCGGCGCGAGGTCCGGGATCCGGTCGGCGAGCGTGGCGCTGACGGTCACCGGGTACAGCTTCATGCCGAGCGCGGTCCCGAGGATGAGGTGCAGCACCGGCGAGCCGTGGTCCCAGGTCTCGGTCGGCGAGCCCGCGTCGTAGGTCGCCCCACGGCTGACCACGGTCACCACGGGGCGACCCGCGAGCGGCTGCACGTCGCCCGCCAGGACACCGGGCACGTGGACGCGGTCGATCCACGCCTTGAGGGTCGACGGCACCGTGTAGTTGTACAGCGGCGCGCCCACCACGACGGCGTCGGCGGCGAGGAGCTCGTCGATGACCTCCTGCCGGAGCGCCTCGGCCTCGGGTGCGACGGTCTCCTCGGCGGTGCGGTCGGCCGCTGCCCAGTGCAGCGCTGACGACTCCAGGTGCGGTAGCTGGTCGATGTGCAGGTCCCGCCGCACCACCGTGTACTCGGGACCGCGGGCGCGCCAGGCGTCCGCGAACGCGGCGGTCAGGGCGCGCGAACGCGAGTGGGCGAGGTCGGCCGACGAGTCGATGTGCAGCAGGGAGGGCATGCGGCCCACGCTACCGATGCCGGGCCACCGCGGACGGGCAGCCGACCGGCCGTGTCCGCACGGACGCCGACGGCCCCGTCGTGTCCGGGTGGGACACGGCGGGGCCGCGGGAGGTGCCTCCCGTCCGGACCGTTCCGACGCCCCGACGAACGGGACCGGCGGTCGTGCCGGACGGCGGTGTCAGCGCTGGGCTCGACGGCGACCGATGGTGCGGGAGCCTGCCAGACCGGCACCGGCGGCGATCAGGCCGAGGGCCCAGGCGATCGGCGCGGTCTCGTCGGCACCGGTGAAGGCGAGCTGGCCCTTCGTGGCCGTCGGCACCGTCGGCGTGGTGCCGACGGTCGCGGCGGTCGGGACGACGGTCACCGGGAAGGACACCGAGAGGCCGTCCTGCGCCACCGTCAGGCGGTGGGTCGAAGCGTGCGGGAACGTGACCTTCGTCGCGTACTCGTCCTCGTCGAAGGCGATCTGGTCGCTCGCGACGTCGCTCGTCACGGTCGGCTCGGGGCGGTTGCCGTCCGCGTCGTACTGCGTCGTCGAGTTCCCGAACTCGTCGACCAGCTCCCCGCTGATCCAGAGCGAGCCGCCCTGGGCCACGATCGGGTTGCCGCCCTCCACGATCGACGGTTCCTGCGAGTCGTCCGTGGGCTGGGTGAAGCTGGTGATGCTGCCGTCCGGGTGGATGATCCAGGTCCTGACCGGGTGCGTCAGGTGGGCGTCACCGTTCTCGTCGATGGAGTCGTAGTACTCAGCCGACGAGGTGTCCGTGGCGTAGGCGAGCACACCGACGGCCGCGGCTGGGTCGACCGTGATCTCGACGTACTGGGTCGTGGTCGACGTCCCGTCCGTGGCGACGATCGTGAACTCGTACTCGCCGGCGACGATCGGCGTGCCGCTCAGGACACCGGTCGTCGCGTCGAGCTCCAGGTCGTAGGGCAGGCGGAACGCCGGGTCGTCCTCGGGGTCCGTGGGGTCGGCGGACGACGGGTCGGCGTAGCCGACGGAGTACCGCACGGCACCGCCCGGCGCCGGAACGGCGAACGAGCGCGAGAACGCCTGGCCGGCGGTGGTCGTCAGTGTCAGGGCCTGGGCGACGACGACGGTGTCCTTCGCGAACTGCTCCTGGGTGCTGCCCAGCAGCGTCAGGGTGATCGTCTTGCCGACCAGCTCCTTCGGCACGACGAAGGTGTCACTGCGCCCCACCCATTCGTCGTCGACGCTCCAGACGGCGTCGATCGGGTCGGTGAACCCGGTGGAGACGTACCCCAGCGTGCTGCCGACGGTGGGCGTGCCGACGATGGTCACCGTCGGTGCGGCCACTGCGGCGGCGGTCGAGCTGCCCGTCGGCGCGGGGGCGGTGGCGGCCGGGGACGGCGTCGATGCTGCGTGCGTCGACGCTGCGTCCGTCGACGCTGCGTCCGTCGTCGCTGGGTCTGACGACGACGGCGCTGGGGTCTCGGTGGCCGACGGCGTCTCGGCGTCGGCCGGGGACGACGGGTCTGCGGTCGGGGTCGTCCCGGCATCGGACGACTCGCTGGCCGGGGCGCTGGTCGCGGTGTCGGTCGGCGCGGCCGTCGTGGTGTCGGTCGGTGCGGCGGTCGACTGCGACGGGTCGGTCGACGAGACGGCAGCCGTCGTGTCAGCGAACGCGGCGGTCGAGGTGAAGACACCCAGACCGGTGGTCAGACCGATGAGTGCGACGGTGGTCCCCAGCGCGCAGGCGCGTCGGGTCGTGGAGGTGCTGCGGTGCACTGTTCCCCCAGGGATCAGGTCCGGTCGGGTGCCGGATCGTGAGAGTCTGCCGTGACTGTCCGGCGTTCTCGGATCGTAGGGGTTCAGCCGCGCAACGCGGACGCGTGTGGCCGGATCGTGACCTGCACCGGGGGTGTGTGCGGCTCTCCGTACGGAGGGCGCCCGCAGGAGTGCGGCGACGGCAGACGCGATCGTCGCGCCCGGTCGGAGCGCCGTGGTGTGCCGGAGGGCCGGCCGGTCGACGTGCTGCATGACTTCTCCCTGATGTGCGGTGGGGCCGTGGTGGCTCCTCACCTGGAGGTGTGCAGCACGGCGACCGATCTCACCGACGTCAGGTCACGATCCGGCAACGACGGGGGAGCACGGCGTCACGCGTGGTCGCGCTGCGCGGCGGCCGCGTCCTCGAGGGCCGCCCGGAGGGCCGTCACGGCGGGCGAGTCCGCACTCGACATCCGCTGGGCCGTGAAGATCGTGCGGCGTGCCGGGTCGGGCAGGTCGAGGAGCCGACAGGACGTCGAGCGACCCGCCCACACGAGGTCGGGCATCAGGCCGACCGCGTTCCCCGACTCGATCAGGCGGATCTGCGCCTGCAGGTCGGCGGTCTCGTAGCGGACGTCCGGTTCGAAGCCGGCGCGGCGGCAGGTCTGCTCGGCGAAGTGCCGGGACGCGGCCCCACGGGGCTCCATCACCCACGGCATGTCCGCGGCGTCGAGCAGGGCAACTCCGGGGTCGTCGTCCGTGAGCGGCACCAGGCAGACGTCGACGGGTGGGAGCGCGAGGCGGACCGAGTCGGTGGTGAGGTCGCGACGGTCGAGCCCGGGGAAGCGCGGTGCCGCGTGCGCCGGGTACTGCTCGGCGATCACCATGTCGAAGTCCCGCGCCCAGGTCTCGTTGAGCGCCGTCTCCGGCTCGCGCTGCACCATCTCGACCCGGACGTCGGGGTGCTCCAGCGCCATCGTGCGGAGTGCCGTCGGCATCAGGGCGAGGGCGGCGGACTGGAAGACGGCGACGCGCACGCGGCCCTGCACGGACGTCAGGGTCGACTCCACGCTGGCCTGCGCGCGTTCGAGCACGTCGAGCACCTCGCCCGCCGCAGCCACGAGGACCTCGGCCTGCGGGGTGAGCTGCAGCCGCCGACCGGAGCGTCGCAGGAGCTGCACGCCGGCCTCGCGCTCGAGCACCGCGAGCTGTTGCGACACCGCGGAGGGGGTGAAGTTCATCGCCGCGGCCACGGCGGCGACGGTGCCCCGGATCGAGAGTTCCCGGAGGAGCACGAGACGGCGGACGTCGAGCATGACGGAACAGTAGCTGAACTGAACGGTACGCGTCAGCAGGAGTTGCTTCCGCTTACGCTTCGGGAACTCCACACTGATCCCATGACCGACCTCCAGGCACGCGACACCGACGCCGCTCCGACCCCGCACGACGACCTGGCGGACCAGTCCGTCGCCCTCGTCCGCCAGTGGCTGGCCGAGGCCGAGACCTACCCGGTCGATGGCTCGGCGAAGCAGCTCGCCGGGGTCCTCGCCGACCCGGCGGGACTCGACTTCGCGGTCGGGTTCGTCGACGGCGTCGTCCGGCCCGAGGACCTGGGGGTCGCCGCCCGGAAGCTCCGGCAGATCGCGCCCGGCGCGCCCGGCTTCCTGCCCGCGGCGCTCCGCGGCCTCGTCCGGCTCGGCGGCGGCATGGCTCCGGTGCTGCCGGGGGTCGTCGTCCCGATCGCGCGCCGGGTGCTCCGCGAGATGGTCGGCCACCTCATCGTCGATGCGACCGACGCCAAGCTCGGCCCGGCCATCGCGAAGATCAAGCGCGACGGCGTCCGGTTGAACGTCAACCTGCTCGGGGAGGCCGTGCTCGGCGAGAAGGAGGCCTCGCGCCGGCTCGAGGGCACGCAGCGGCTCCTCGCCCGCGACGACGTCGACTACGTCTCGATCAAGGTCTCGTCGACCGTGCACCCGCACTCCCCGTGGGCCTTCGACCACGCGGTCGAGGACATCATCGCCAAGCTCCGCCCGCTCTTCCGCCTCGCTGTGCAGAGCTCGCCGCGGAAGTTCATCAACCTCGACATGGAGGAGTACAAGGACCTCGACCTGACGATCGCGGTCTTCACGAAGCTCCTCGACGAGCCGGAGTTCACCGACCTCGAAGCGGGCATCGTGCTCCAGGCGTACCTGCCCGACGCGCTCGCCGCGATGCAGCACCTGCAGGAGTGGTCGGCCGCGCGTCGTGCCCGCGGCGGTGCCGACATCAAGGTCCGGCTCGTCAAGGGCGCGAACCTGCCGATGGAGCAGGTCGAGGCCTCGGTGCACGGTTGGCCGCTCGCCACCTGGCACACGAAGCAGGACTCTGACACCAACTACAAGCGCGTGCTCGACTGGGCGCTGACGCCCGAGCGCATCGCGAACGTCCGCGTCGGCGTCGCCGGGCACAACCTGTTCGACGTCGCGCACGCCTGGCTGCTCGCCGGGGAGCGCGGCGTCCGTGACGGCATCGAGTTCGAGATGCTGCTCGGCATGGCCCAGGGGCAGGCCGAGGCGGTCCGCCGCACGGTCGGTTCGCTGCTCCTGTACACGCCGGTCGTCCACCCGGGCGAGTTCGACGTCGCGATCGCCTACCTGATCCGACGGCTCGAAGAAGGCGCGTCGCAGGAGAACTTCATGTCGGCGGTGTTCTCGCTGGCCTCGTCGCCCGAGCTCTTCGCACGCGAGGAGTCCCGCTTCCGCGACTCCCTCGCCCCGCTCACACAGCCCGGCGGTCTCGACGCCCCGGCTCCGCACCGCATCGCCGACCGGTACGCGGCGGTCGAGCGGCCCCGGCCCGGGCACTTCGAGAACACGCCGGACAGCGACCCGTCGGTCGCGGCGGTCCGCGAGTGGGGTGCCGCGATCACGTCCCGCATCGCCACGTCGACACTCGGTGAACGCGCCGTCCAGGAGGCCCGGCTCACCTCCGCCGAGCAGCTCGAGTCCGTCCTGGGTCGCGTCCGCACCGCCGGTACCGAGTGGGGCGAGTGGTCCGGCGCTGCCCGCGGCGCGGTCCTGCACGCCGTCGGCGACGCGCTCGAGGCGAACCGCGCCGCGCTCGTCGAGGTCATGGCGGCCGAGGCCGGCAAGACGATCGACCAGGCCGACGTCGAGGTCTCCGAGGCGATCGACTTCGCCCACTTCTACGGCGAGCTCGCCGCGCAGCTCGACGACGTCGACGGCGCGTCCTTCACGCCCGCCGCGCTGACCCTGGTCACGCCGCCGTGGAACTTCCCGGTCGCGATCCCGGCCGGCTCGACCCTCGCCGCGCTCGCCGCCGGGTCGGCCGTCGTGCTCAAGCCCGCGCCGCCCGCCGAGCGCTGCGGCGCCGTGCTGGCGTCGATCATCGAGACCGCGCTCGACGCCCACGGGGTCCCCGCCGACGTGCTCGCCTTCGTGCAGGTGGCCGAGGACGACCTCGGCAAGCAGCTCATCGCCGCGCCCCAGGTCGACCGGGTCATCCTCACCGGTGCGTACGAGACCGCCGAGCTGTTCCGGTCGTTCCGCCCCGACCTGCCGCTGCTCGCGGAGACCTCGGGCAAGAACGCCATCATCGTCACGCCGTCGGCCGACCTGGACCTCGCCGTGAAGGACGTCGTCGCCTCGGCGTTCGGGCACGCCGGCCAGAAGTGCTCCGCCGCCTCGCTCGTCGTGCTCGTCGGTTCCGTGGCGACCTCGCGCCGGTTCCGCTCGCAGCTCCTCGACGCCGTGTCGTCGCTCACCGTCGGGTACCCGACCGACCCGACGACGCAGATGGGCCCGGTCATCGAGCCCGCTGCGGGCAAGCTGCTCGAGGGCCTCACCACGCTCGGCGCGGGGGAGTCCTGGGCGGTCACTCCGAAGCGCCTCGACGACACCGGCAAGCTCTGGAGCCCCGGCGTCCGCGACGGCGTCCGACGTGGGTCGGCGTTCCACCGGACGGAGTACTTCGGCCCGATTGTCGGGATCATGACCGCGAAGACCCTCGACGAGGCGATCGCCATCGTGAACGAGGTCGACTACGGCCTGACCTCGGGCCTGCACTCCCTCGACGCGTCCGAGATCGGCACCTGGCTCGACCGGATCGAGGCGGGGAACCTCTACGTCAACCGTGGGATCACCGGAGCGATCGTCCGGCGGCAGCCGTTCGGCGGGTGGAAGAAGTCCGCGGTCGGGGCCGGCACCAAGGCCGGCGGGCTGAACTACCTGCTCGGACTCGGCTCGTGGTCGCCCTCGGTGGCGTCGGCCGGTGCGCCCGCGTCGGCACCGGTGCGCTCGTTCCTCCGCGCCACCGGGATCGCGTCCGAGTCGCTCGACCGGGCCACCGCGTCCGACGAGCAGGCCTGGTCGTCCCTCTTCGGCGCAGCGATCGACGTCTCGGCGCTCTCGGCCGAGCGGAACATCGCGCGCTACCTGCCGTACCCGGGTGTGCACGTCCGTCTTGCCTCGGCGGAGGAGTCCGCGGTCGCCGACCTCGTGCGCGTCGTCGCCGCAGCCGTCCGGGCCGGCACGACGATCGACGTCTCGACGGTGGGCGCGCTGCCGTCGGCGCTCGCGTCCGCGATCCGTGCGCTGCCGAACGTGCGCTCCGTCGCCGAGGGGCAGTCCGACGAGGCGTTCGCGAAGCGCGTCGAGCGTGGAGAGTCCACCCGCGTCCGGCTGATCGGCGGCGACACTGCGGCGCTGACGACCGCGATCGGTGGACGGCCGGACGTCGCCGTGTACGGAGAGCTCGTTACCGAGGCCGGCCGCATCGAGTTGCTCCCGTTCCTGCGCGAGCAGGCGGTGTCGATCACGGCACACCGCTTCGGCACGCCGAACCACCTCACCGACGCGTTGATCTGACCGGCGCAGGGCCACTCGGAGCACGCGACTGCGGCGTGCGGAGTGCGTGTTCCGGACCGTCGAGCGTGCGGGAGACACTGCCCCGTGCCCTCCGGCGGATCCGGTGCGTACCGTCGGGCTCATGTGCGAGTCCGTCCAGTGCCCGGTGTGCGGCAAGACCTCGTGGACCGGCTGCGGGGAACACGTCCGCGAGGTCTTCCGCGGTGTCCGTCGCCGGGACCGCTGCACGGGCCACGGACTCCCTCGGCACGTCTTCGACGCCGCTGGCTTCCGGTGAGCAGCGCCGGCGGCGGGATCGTCGACCCGCAGGGGTTCGCGCACGTCCGACTCACGGTGACGGACATCCGTCGGAGCAAGGCCTTCTACCAGCAGCTGTTCGGCATGCCGCCGGGAAGCGACTTCAGCGAACAGATCGACGACCCGACGATCCACGACGACCCGTGGCGGACGTACGGCGGGTGCTCGTTCACGTTCCACGGGCAGACGCTCGGGCTCCGTCCGGTGGCGCCCCCCGGTGACCGCTTCGACCCCGACCGGGTCGGTCTCGACCACCTGAGTCTGCGGGTCCGGTCCGTCGACGACCTGCACGGCGCAGTCGATCGTCTCGACGCGGCGGGCATCGTGCACGGAGCGGTCACGGACCTCGAACCGTTCGGCCTCGTCATCCTGTCGTTGCAGGACCCGGACGACATCAACCTCGAGCTCGCGGCACCGCGACCGGCAGACGCCTGATCGGACGCTCCTCGTCGGTGGTGGCCGGTAGCCGCACGCTGCCCGGGGTCGCCCAGTCTGACGGCGTTGGCTCTGGTGCATGAGCGAACAGATCGTCAAGCCCCTCGGCCTCGCCCACGTCCGGGTCACCGTCACCGACATCCACCGCAGCAAGGCCTTCTACGAGCAGCTGCTCGGCGTGGCACCGGCGATGGACTTCAGCGACCACATCGACGAGCCCGGCATCAGTGAGGACCGCGAGCGGCTGTACGGCGGCGCGATCTTCCCGGTCGGCGACCAGCTCTTCGGGCTGCGTCCGGTCGCGCCGAGCGGACAGCGCTTCGACCCGGACACCGTCGGCCTCGACCACGTGAGCTTCGTCGTGGGCTCCGTCGACGAGCTGCACGCCGCTGCCGGACGCCTCGACGCCGCCGGCATCGAGCACGGCGAGGTCACCGACCTCGGTGACGCCGGCATGGTGATCCTGTCCGTGCAGGACCCGGACGACATCAACCTGGAGCTCGCCGCGAAGAAGTGAGCTCGCGGGCTCGGATCCCGGGCGTCACGGCCGGAGGATGTACTCGAACGTCGTCCGGGCGCGCTCGGGGTCCGGCGTCTCGCCGGAGATCAGGTCCGCGTAGGTGAACGACTCCGACACCCGGACGAGCAATCGCGCGAGCTCCTCCGCGGACAGGGGCGCCGGATCGAACGCCCCCGCTTCCTGTTCGGTTGCGATCACGGCGGTCATGACCGCCACGAACCGGCGCTGCACGTCGCTGTCGGTCGTGGTGAGCAGGCGGAGTGCTCGGGTCGGTTCCCGGGTCAGGAACGCGCGGAAGTACGGCGCCCGGATGAGGTCCGCCGTGAAGTGGTCGAGCACATCGACGACCCGCCCGGCGCCGGAGGGTGCGGCCGCCCGCCCCGCGGCGTCGAGCGTCGGGACGGCGAGCGACCACAGGATCTCCGAGAGCAGCTGGTCGCGGTTGCCGACCCAGCGGAACAGCGACGTCCGGTCGACACCGAGCGACGCGGCGAGCGAGCCCATGTCGATGCGTGCCCCGTCGATGAACGCTCGCCGTGCGGAACGGAACGCGCGCTGGGAGTCGCCGTGGGCCTCCAGTCTGGCGGCCAGCGCGCTCGGGACGAGCGTCGACCCGAGCGTGCCGAGTGGTTCGTTCCTCACCGTTCCCCCTGAGTGCCGACGCCGGTCTTGCAACGTTTTCGAGAATGATGCATCGTTGGTGCCATGTCAACGTCGATCACCGACACGCCCCTGCTCGAATCCGACTTCTACCGGTTCCAGGAGGGGCTCACGCCCAGGGAGCGGGAGTCGCTCGGGCAGCTGCGCGCGTACCTCGAGGCCGAGGTGCGCCCGATCGCCGACCAGTACTGGGCGCGGGCGGAGTTCCCGGAGCAGACGATCGCGCCGCTCGCGGAGCTCGGCATGTACGGCCCGAGCATCCCGCTCGTCCGGCACTTCGAGAACTCGGCGGTCTACCGCGGCTGGGCGGCGCTCGAGCTCGGTCGGATCGACGCCGGCGTCTCGACGTTCATCGGGGTGCAGTCCGGCCTGGCGATGAACTCGATCGCGGTCGGTGGCAGCGACGAGCAGCAGCAGGAGTGGCTGCCGCGGATGGCGCGTGGCGAGGTCGTCGGGGCCTTCGGGCTGACCGAGCCGCTGTCCGGCAGCGACTCCGCGCGCGGGCTCCGGACCACCGCCCGGCGCGAGGGTGACACGTGGGTGCTCGACGGTGAGAAGCGGTGGATCGGCAACGCGACCTTCGCGGACGTCGTCGTCATCTGGGCGAAGGACGTCGCCGACGAGCAGGTCAAGGGGTTCCTCGTGACGGCCGACACCCCCGGCTTCACCGCGACGAAGATCGAGGACAAGATCGCCCTGCGCACCGTGCAGAACGCCGACATCGTGCTCGACGGCGTCCGGGTGCCCGAGTCGCGCCGACTGCAGCGGGCGGACTCGTTCCGCACGACGGCCGCGGTGCTCCGGCTCACCCGCACCGAGGTGGCATGGCAGGCCGTCGGCATCGCGATCGGGGCCTACGAGGCCGCGCTCGCCTACGCCCGCGAGCGCATCCAGTTCGGCAAGCCGATCGCGGCGCACCAGATGGTCCAGGACCTGCTCGTGCGGTCGCTCATGAACATCACCGCGTCGATCGCCCTGTGCACCCAGGCCTCGGCGATGCAGGACCAGGGGATCGGCGGCGACGAGCACTCCGCGATGGCGAAGGCGTTCGCGACGGCGAAGATGCGCGAGACCGTCGGCTGGTGCCGCGAGGTCCAGGGTGGCAACGGCATCGTGCTCGACAAGGGCGTCGCGCGGTTCTTCTCCGACGCCGAGGCGATCTACTCCTACGAGGGCACGCGCGAGGTGAACACGCTCATCGTCGGGCGGGCGATCACGGGGCAGGCCGCGTTCGTCTGAGCCGTGACCGGCGGTGCGCTGGGCCGGGCGGGACCCCGGCGGAGCGCGCTCGTCCGACGTTGCACGTGTCGATCGACACGCGGGATGTCGATCCGTGCGCACGCATTCGGTGCGTGTGCATCGTGCGACATCGCACTCGTCGATCGACGCGCGTGATGTCGCGAGCGGAGCGGGCACCGGTCGGCACCGCGGCACGCACGGCACCGCGGCGCGCACGGCACTGCGGCGCGCACGGCACTGCGGCGCGCACGGCACTGCGGCGCGCACGGCACTGCGGCGCGCACGGCACTGCGGCGCGCACGGCACTGCGGCGCGCACGGCACTGCGGCGCGCACGGCACCCGCCGCCTACGCCCAGAACGCGGCGATCGCCTCCGCTGCCGCCTCGCCCTGCCGTCGGCCCTCGGTCGCCGAGGGCGCCTGCGTCGACAGGGACAACGAGTTGTCGCCGAACGCGTGCTGCGCCCCGCTGTCCGCCACGATCGTCTCGACCGAGCTCCCGCCGGCCCGGAGTGACTCCACCGCGAGGTCGAGCCAGGGTCCGAGCGGGGACGGCCCCTCCGGTCCGCACGCCACGACGAGCACGCGCTCGTACCCGGCGGCGACGTCCGCGTTCGTGGCCGAGCGGAGCCCGCCGTCGTAGTGCGGCACGCCGTCGATGTGCACCGGCGACCACACGAACGGCACCGAGCAGCTCGAGGCCACGGCACGGGGGAGCGGGACGCCCGACTCGGCCGTCAGCACCCGGAACGACCCGTCGAGGGCGTCGATCGCCGTCAGCGCGAGCGGCTTCGCCGGCCACTCGATCGACGGCAGCGTCTCGCTGAACGTCGCGACCCGCTCCTCGTCGGACTGTCCGGTGACGACCTGCTGCGCCACGGCGCCGAGCCGCGCGCGGGCGTCCTGCTCCGAGGTCGCCCCCGCGAGGACCTGCAGCAGTCGGTCCTGGTAGTCCTCACCGGCGATCCGCTCCGGTTCGACGTACGTGCTCGGCAGCGGCGCGTGCTGCTGCTCGTACGCCTGGGCCACGGCGCCGGCGCGCACGAACGAGCCGACGACGCTGCCGGCGCTCGTCCCGACCACGAGGTCCGCGACGTCGAGGTCGACCCCGGCCTCCTGCAGGGCGGAGAGCACCCCGACCTCCCACGCGATGCCGGCGACGCCGCCTCCGCCGAGGACGAGTGCTCTGGTTCCGGGCGTGGGCGTCGAGACGTCGGTCATGGGTCCTGTGTACCAGGTGGGCGCGGGACGGCCGGGAGGCGCGGGGCGGACCCGCCACGCGCCTCCCGGCCGTCAGCTGGTCGCGACGGCGACCCGTGGTCGGGTCGCGGGCGGCGCCTCGCGGCCGTCAGTCGGTCGCGTCGGTGACCGGTCCTTACTCGCCCGCGACGTCGATCAGGACCTTGCCGACCACGTCGCCCTCGACGGCGTCGTGCGCGGCGGCGGTGTCCTCGAGCGCGAAGCGCGTCAGGGGCAGGCCGGCGTCCTCGCCGACGGGGAGCACGCCGTCGCGCAGCGCGGCGGTCACGTCCTCGGCGGCGGCGGACAGGGCGCGGTCGCCGATCGTGTAGAGCAGCAGGAACTGGTAGCGGGCGTTCACCGACATGTTGGGACGGATCGGGAGCGTCGCCTCGTCGCCGCCGTTGTTCGCGTAGATCGACACGACGCCGTGGTTCGCCAGGACGTCCGCGACGAGCTGAGCGTTCTGGGGGATCGAGACCTCGACGACGATGTCCACGCCGTCGGGAGCGATCTCGCGGATGCGCGCGGCAGCGTCCTCGTCGCGGTAGTTCACGGTGTGGTGGGCGCCGGCGGCGGTCGCCAGGGCCGCCTTCTCGTCCGAGCTGATCGTGCTGATGACGGTCGCGCCGGCCCAACGGGCGAGCTGGATCGCGGCGTGGCCGACGGCCCCGGCGCCACCGGCGACCAGCACGGTGCGGCCCACGAGCGCTCCGGGTGCGAGCCGCGACGGGCCGTCCTCGTGGGTGGTGAGGGCGCGGTGGGCGGTCATCGCGGGGACGCCGAGCGAGGCGCCGACGTCGAAGCTCGTGCCCTCGGGCAGGGCCACCGCGCGCGACGCCGGGACGACCGTGTACTCCTGCGCGGTGCCGGTGGGGCGGCTGGCGGCGGCCATGTACAGCCAGACGCGGTCGCCCTCGTGCAGGATGTCGACGCCCTCGCCGACGGCGTCGACCACACCGGCGCCGTCCTGGTTCGGGGTGATCTCGGGGAACGGCAGGCCGTCGCCGTAGGTGCCGCCGGCGCGGGCCTTCCAGTCGGTGGGGTTCACGCCGGAGACGACGACGCGGACGCGGACCTCGCCGGGGCCGGGCTGCGGGACCTCCCGCTCGACCAGGTCGAGGACGCTGCTGTCACCGGGCTTCGTGTAGACGATCGATCGCATGTGTCCAGGCAACCACCGCGGGTCCTCGGGTCTTCCTGGGGACGGTCAGCGGCGGCAGCCGCGCGTGTCCGGGGCGCGCCGCGTCTGCGGGGCGCCACGCCTGCGGGCGCCGCGTCCGCGGGGCGCCGCCGCTCCGCGCGGTTGCGGCCCGAGCGCGCCGCGCCTGCTCGCGACGCTCGGCTCCTGCCGGCGGCGCGCGTCGCCCAGCGCGCGTCGCGTCCGGGGCGCTGCTCAGCGCGCGTCGTACGCGTCCCGCGAGTCCTGCACGTCGGCCATGTGCGACGTCGCCCAGTCCTCGAGCGGCGCCAGCACCGCCCGCAGCGATCGACCCCGCTCGGTGAGCTCGTACTCGACCCGCGGTGGGATCTCGGGGAAGACCGTGCGCGTCACGAGCCCGTCCCGCTCGAGGGCTCGGAGCGTCTGCGTGAGCATCTTCTGCGACACGCCCTGCACCCGGTCGGCAACGGCGGAGTACCGCCGCGGTCCGTCCACGAGCGACCCGATGACCAGGACGCTCCACCGGTCACCGATCCGGTCGAGCAGCTGCCGCGAGGGGCAGTCCGCCGCGTAGGGGCTGTACTCGAGCGCCGACATCCTGTCCTCCGTTACGCACTGTGAGGTGCCTACTTCCCAGAAGAGAGTAACGCGAGTACGGTCGGCTGCACCAGTCACGGAAGGACACTCATGACCACCATCGTCGTCTTCGGCGGCACCGGGTACGCCGGCTCCGCCATCGTCCGCGAGGCCCTGTCCCGCGGCATCGCCGTCACCGCCGTCGCCCGCGACACCTCGAAGCTCGACGCCGCCGAGGGACTCACCCTCGCGCAGGGCGACGCCTTCGACGCCGACTTCGTCACGGACGTCACGAAGGACGCGGACGTCGTCGTGGTCTCGCTGCACGCGGTCCAGGCGGACGGCAGCGAGCTCAAGGAGAAGTTCCAGCACTTCGTCGACGCCGCGGCTGCTGCCGGCGCCCGGCTCGGCATCGTCGGAGGTGCGGGTTCGCTGCTCGTCGCCGAGGGCGGCCCGGCGCTGTACGACACCGCGGAGTTCCCCGACGCCTTCAAGGGCGAGGCGAAGAGCCACGGCGAGATCCTCGACCGGCTGCGTTCCGGCGGGTACACCGGCGACGTCGACTGGTTCTACGTGAGCCCGGCCGCGGCCTTCGGCGGGTACAACCCCGGCGAGCGTCGGGGCACGTACCGCACCACGGACGACCTGCTCCTGACGGACGGCGAGGGCAGCTCGGACATCTCCGGCGCGGACTACGCGATCGCCGTCGTCGACGAGATCGAGCACCCGGCGCACCACCGCGCGCGCTTCGGCGTCGCGTACTGACGCGAGCGGCCGGCGCGACCGGCAGACGGACGGGAGGCACGGTGCGGGCTCGCACCGTGCCTCCCGTCCGTCGCGTGGTGCCGCGCACGTCGGGTGCCCGCCGCGCGAAACCAGGTTCCGGACACAGCACCGCGAAGAAGCCCGGTTCGGTGTCCGAAACCTGGTTCCGGGGACGCCGCCGCCGACGTCGTCCGCCGTTCGCCCCCGCCGAGCGCGGCGCTACCGTGCCTCGATCGCCGGCAGCGGCACGTGGTGGCGCATCCGCACCGCCAGGTGCAGCCCACCGCGCCGCGCGAGCACGACCCCGGCGACGACCGCGGCCAGCGCGGGGACGCCCCCGGCGACGACCATGCCGACGTGGGCACCGAAGTGGTCGACGACCTGCCCCATGACCGGCCCGCCGACCGCCTGTCCGCCGAGCAGCACGAGCACGTACAGCGACATGACGCGCCCGCGGATCGCGACGTTCGACGACAGCTGCACGAGCGAGTTCGATGCCGTCATGAACAGCAGCTGCGACATCCCGACCGCGACGAGTGCCACCGTGAACGGTGCGATCACCGGGATCGAGCCGCTCACGACGAGCAGCACGCCCGTCCAGAACACCCCGCCGACGATCGTCCGGAGCCGCACCGTCGCCCGCCGCGTCGACAGCAGTGCCCCGGTCAGGGCCCCGACCGCGACGGCGGAGTTGAACACGCCGTAGCCGCCGGCGCCGACGTCGTAGACCTCGGACGCGAAGGCCGAGAGCAGCACCGGCATCGTCAGGGCGAACACCGAGAAGAACGCCATGAGCACCACCGGCACGAGGATGGTCGGCTTCCGGACGGCGTAGCGGAGGCCCTCGACGAGCTGCCCCTTCGCACGGGGCATCGGCGGCGTCCGGTGGAGCTCCGAGGTCCGGAGGAACCCGAGCGTCACGACCACGGCGACGCAGGCGACGGCGTTCACGCCGAACGACCACCCTGCCCCGACGGCCACGAGCAGCGCTCCGGACAGCGCGGGACCGATCATCCCGCCGAGCTGGAACACGCTCGAGTTGACGCTGATCGCGTTCCGCAGGTGTTGGTGGCCGACGATCTCGGTGACGAACACCTGGCGCGCCGGGTTGTCGATGACGGTGACCATCCCGACCAGGAACGCGATCACCCAGATGTGCCACGCCTCGACCACGCCGGTGAGCGTGAGGACGGCGAGCAGGGCGGAGAGCACCGCGAAGGCGCCCTGGGTGAGCATCATCAGCGCGCGCTTCGAGAACCGGTCGACGAGCACCCCACCCCAGAGTCCGAACAGCAGCATCGGCGCGAACTGGCACGCCACGGTGATGCCGACCTGCGCCACGGAGCCGGTGAGCTGCAGCACGAGCCAGTCCTGCGCGATCCGCTGCATCCACCCGGCGGTCATCGCGACCAGGTTCGTCGCGGTGAAGAGCCGGAAGTTCGGCACCGACAGGGCGATGAGCGTGTGTCGCCACGGCGGGCGCTCGGCCTGGATCGGCAGGGGTTCGGTGGGCGGAGGGAGGGTCGTCGATGACGCACTCACGGTCGAGGGGCTCCGGATCGTCGGGGGTGGATTCGGTACCCGTTCGAAACTACGTGGCAGCGACCCATTCGACACCCCTATGGTGGCTATCACTCCATTGCGATGTCGAATGGCGGCGGTCCGTCCGCCGGAGGAGGTCACGTGCTCGACCCGGTGCTGCTCCGCACGTTCCTCGCCGTCGCCGAGACCGGCAGCTTCACGCTCGCCGGGCAGCGGCTCGGCATCAGTCAGCCGACCGTCTCGCAGCACGTGCGGCGGCTCGAGACAGCCGTGTCCCGGACCCTCGTCGCCCGGGACACCCGCGGGGTCGCGCTCACCGACAACGGGGACGCGATGGCCGGGTTCGCCCGCTCGATCCTCGCGGCGCACGCGACCGCCGACGCCTACTTCTCCGGCGCGGCGACGCGCGGGCGGCTCCGGTTCGGCGCCGCCGACGACCTCGCGATCACGCAGCTGCCCCGGATCCTGCGGGACTTCCGCCGGCTGCACCCACAGGTGAACCTCGAGCTGACGGTGAACCAGTCGGCGCCGCTGCTCCGTCGGGTGCACGCCGGGCAGCTCGACCTCGTCTTCATCAAGCAGACCGCGGGGGAGTCCGCCGAGGGCACCCGCGTCGCGACCGACCAGATGGTGTGGATGGCGCAGGACGGCATCGCGCTCGAGGCCGACGAACCCGTCCCGCTGATCGCCTACCAGGCGCCGAGCATCAGCCGGCAGATGGCGATCGACGCGCTCGAGGCCGCCGGCCGCACCTGGCGGATCACCTGCAACACCCGCGACGTGAACGGGGTGCTCGCCGCGGTGCGCGCAGGGATCGGGGTCGCGGTGTTCCCGCACTCGCTCATCCCGGCGGACCTCGTGAAGGTGTCGCAGCGGCTCTCGCTGCCGGACCTCCCGGCGGTCGACTACGTCCTCATCGCGAACCCGACGGTGCAGCGCGAGCCGATCGACGCCCTGACGAGCGCGATCCTGTCCCGCGGGGTCGTCCGCGCCGTCTGAGCGCTCCGGCCGCCCTGCCGCCGGGCACTCCTGCCGCCGGGGACTCCCGCTGCCGGGGACTCCCGCCGCGGACACTCCTGCCGCCGGACACTTCCCCGAGAGCGACAGGCTGCCGCCGATGTTCCGCGCCGCACTGTCGCCTTCGCGGAACTGACCGGAACCAGGCCGGAACCAGGCCGGAACCGGGTCGGGGCCTGGCCGGAACCGCGCCGCGCCGCGCCTGACCGGCAGGGGGCCGCTACGGCGCGACGGTCGGCGTGACTCCCGTGCCGGTCAGGTCGGGCAGCGCCACGCCCCCCGGCGCCAGCAGCGCCGCGGCGACCGCCCAGAGCAGCACGAGCGTCCCGACCCCGCCGAGCACCGCGCCGAGGAGCCCCACCGGCCGCTGCCACGTCGCCGCGGGACTCCGCAACGCCGTCCCCGACAGCGCGAGGGCGAGCACCCCGAGCACCAGTCCCGTCGCGTGCACCGTCGCCGGCGCCGTGAACCACCAGGCGGCGAGAGCGATCGCGGCGACACCGGTCACGGCCCCGAGCACGGCCGCCGGCGTCACACCGATCGCCGTGCGGCTCCGGTCACGGGCGGTTCCGCGTCCGGGCTGGAGGCCCCGCTCACCCCCGTCGACCGCGCCCACCTCGGCGTCGACACCGGGCTGCTGCGTGGCCGACTCCGACCGCGGGTCTCGTCCGCGCGTTCCAGACCCCCGGCGCCGCGCCGGAGCGCCGGCCGCGCTCGGCTCGGCGGGGACGACCGGCGCAGCCGACGGGCCCGGTGCGCCGGTGACGGCTCGGGCAGCGGCGGCGAGCGTGCCGGGGAAGACCGACGGCGTCGGGGCCGACGCCGACGCCGATGCCGTTGCGGGTGCGGCGATCACGGCGTCGAAGTCGTTCGGCGCGGGCGCGACGACGACCGGTCGCGGTGCCTGCTGTCGGGCGAAGCGCGCCGGCGTCCGGTACCCGATCGGACCGGAGGGCTCGGGTTCCGTGCCCTCGACCAGGACGTGCTCGAGGCCGGGCACCGAGAAGCGGGGCTGTCCGACCGCCGGCGCGGCCGGCGCGGCCGGCGCGGGGGGCTGCACCGGCGCCGGCGCGTGGGTGCTGTGGGTCGGGTCGACGGGCGGCGTGAGGGGACCGTTCGCCTCAGCGGCGTCGACGGGCGACACCGGCAGTGGGGCGGTGTCGAACGGCGGCACCTGCACGGCGGGCGAGGTGGGAGCGGGTGGGAGCAGGTGTTCCTGCGGTGGGTAGTCCGGGACGACGACCTCGCCGACGGGCAGCGGACCGGCCGAGCCCGACGACGATGCCGAGCTCGACGACGACACCGAGCCCGACGACGCCACCGAGCCCGACGACGGCACCGAGCCCGCGGCGGCTGCTCCAGCGCCCGTGGCAGCTCCGAGCGCGGTCGCGGTGGGCGACCCGGCGACGGCGGTGCCGTGCGGGCCGGGGGTGACCGCGGGGACCGACGCACCCGTGTCGACGACGCGAGGGTTCGCGGCGGGGGTGCGTGGTGCCTCCCGGCCGGTCACGGTGTCCTCCGGGGGTGCGACGACCCACGCAGGGACCGCTCGACGCGGCCGGTCTCGGTCCGGCATGCGGTGCGACGCCACTCGTGCTCCCTCGCTCTTCTGATCCATCGTCATTTCTATCCACGTGCATGGATCGGAGAGCAGCCCCAGTTCCGGGGTCGCACGGTCCACTTCCCGCAGGACGCCGCTGCAGGACGCCCCCCGCAGAACGCCACGGAGGCCGCTCCGCGCAGGGCTGCAGCGCTGCGGGGAACCGCCTCCGTGGCGTGTTGCGGGAGGGGTGACTACATGTCGCGGTAGCGCTTCGCCTCGGCGAGCTTCGTGCGGAGCTCGTCGGCCGTGAACCGCGTGACGTACCCGGGGGTGTCCCGCTGGATCCGCCAGCCCTCGGCCAGCGGACCGGCGTCGACGACGTCGAACCCGAACTGGTCGATGAGCTCGGACACGACCCGCTTGGCCTCGGCGTCGTCACCCGCGACCACCAGCGCGCGGCGGTCCGGGGTGCCGGCGGGGGTGGCCTCGTCGGTGAGTGCCGCGGCGGCGATGTGGTTGAACGCCTTGACCACCCGGGCGCCGCGCAGGTGGTCCTGCAGGAGCTCCGCGGTGGTGGTGGTCTCGTCGTCGAGGGACGCGATGTGGCCGTCCCGTTGCGGGTAGTAGTTGTTCGTGTCGATGACGACCTTGCCCACCAGGGGCTCGACCGGGATCGTCTCGATCGCCGCGAGCGGGGTGGTCACGACGACGATGTCGCCCGCTGCCGCCGCCTCGTCGCGGGTGGCCGCACGGGCGTGCTCGCCGAGCTCCGAGACGAGGTCCTGGAGGGTCTCGGGGCCGCGCGAGTTGGCGATCACGACCTCGTGACCGTGCTGCACGGCGAGGCGCGCGAGCTGAGAACCGATGTTGCCTGCTCCGATGATGCCGATCGTTGTCATGCGGTCGTGCAACGCGGCCCGGTACGGAGCATTCCCACCCGAGCGCGGCCCGGCACGGAGCATTCCCACCCGAGCGCGTGCCGCGGTGCTCGGTGCGTCCCGGCCGGTGCGGACCTCCGTGCGGCCGCTGTCCGTCGGGTGCATGATGGCGCCATGGCCCACGAGTTCCGCGACGAAGCCGACCGCGACCGCTACGCGATGTACGTCGACGGCGAGCTCGTGAGCGTCCTCGACTACCGGGCCGGGGACGACGCCGTGTCGTTCCCGCACACCTTCACGGTCCCGTCGCACCGCGGGCACGGCTACGCGGCGGAGCTCGTCGCGCACGCCGTCGGCGACGTCGAGGCCAGGACCACGAAGCGCATCGTGCCGATGTGCTGGTTCGTCGGCAAGTGGTTCGACGAGCACCCGGAGAAGGCCGACCTGCTCAGCCGCGGCGCCGCGGACTGACGAACCACCCGGTCCGGTCGCAGCATCGCCGCCGGACCCGAGCACCCGGAGACACCGTGCCGAGAATCACCCCGTTCCTCTGGTTCGACGACCAGGCCGAGCAGGCGGCCTCGTACTACGCGTCGCTCTTCCCGGACAGCCGGGTCGACAGCGTCGCGCGCACCCCGGACGGCACCGCCCTCGTCGTCGAGTTCACCCTGCTCGGGCAGCCGTACCGGGCGATGAACGGCGGACCGGGGCACCCGCACACCGACGCCGTGTCCTTCCAGGTCGACGTCGACACCCAGGAGGAGCTCGACCGGGTCTGGGACGCGCTCCTCGCCGACGGCGGCCGGCCGCTCGCGTGCGGGTGGCTGCACGACCGCTGGGGGCTGACCTGGCAGGTCACGCCGTCGATGATGGGGGACCTGATGACCGGCAGCGGCGACCCCGAGGCCAACGCCCGGGTGTTCCGCGCGATGCAGGACATGGTGAAGCTCGACATCCCGGCGCTGCGGGCCGCAGCGGCCGGCGGGTGACGAGGAGCCGGGGTGTCCGCCGGTAGGGTGGCGGGACCCACCAGTGCCGGGCGACCGGCGCACCCGGTCACAGGCTGGAGGACCCGATGAGCAGCCCGAGTGCAGACGTCCGCGGCGGCCGCACGACCGACGACGTCCGCAACACGGACATCGGCCGCGCCTACACCGAGCTCTCCCGGATCACCCGACGTGCGAGCATCCGGGCGCGCGGCGACGACCTGGTGCTCAGCGTCGTCGACCAGTCCCTCGTCGACTTCGTCGTGCAGCACCCCGGCTGCATGGCGATCGACATCGCCCGCTACCTGCGGCTGAACCGGTCGACGATCTCGCGACAGCTCTCCGGCCTGCTCGCCGCGGGGCTCGTCCGCACCACCGACGGCGGCTCCGGCAACGCGAAGCCGCTCGAGGCGACCGACGCCGGCCGTGCTGCGCTCGAGCGCTCGGTGCGCCTGCACCGCGACGCGCTCGAGGAGCGGCTCGCCGACTGGTCCGACGACGACGTCGCGCTCCTCGCCGGCCTGCTCGAACGGCTCGGCGCCGCCGACGAGGCCGGTCTGCCGATGCCCGCGCGCGCGACCGACGGCAGCGAGGGCGCCGGCGCTGACACCGGTGACGGCGGCGGCGACCCCGGGCGCGACGGTCTCACCGCCTCGTGACCACCTCGTTCGTCCTGCTCTCGGACACCCACCTGCCGAAGCGCGCGAAGGACCTGCCCGCCGCGCTCTGGGCGGACATCGACGCCGCGGACCTGGTCGTGCACGCGGGGGACTGGGTCGACCTCGCGACCCTCGACGCCGTGCAGGGACGGTCCCGCCGATCCGAGGGCGTCCGCGGCAACAACGACGGGCCCGAGTTCGACGACCGGCTGCCGCTCGTCGCGCGGTTCACCGTCGAGGACCTGCGGTTCGCCCTGGTGCACGAGACCGGGGCCGCGACGGGCCGCGAGCGTCGGGCCGACGCCGCGTACCCGGACACCGACGTGCTCGTGTTCGGGCACTCCCACATCCCGTGGGACTCGGTCGCGCCGTCGGGCATGCGCCTGCTCAACCCCGGGTCGCCGACGGACCGCCGTCGACAGCCCGACTTCACCTGGATGCGGGGCACGGTGGACGAGCGCGCACTGACGGTCGAGACGGTCCGCCTGCCCCCGGCAGCCCGCTGACGCGACGCAGCGGTCGGGACGGCGGGCACGGACCGCGCGGACCCACCGGACGGGAGGCGCGGCTGGTGTCCGCCCCGTGCCTCCTGTCCGTCCCGCGGCGGGTGCTACCGCCGTGGTCCGGTCAGCCGCGCCAGCCGAGCGGCTCCGTGGGCATCCGGAAGAACGCGAGCTCCCACTCGGTGGACCGCCGGTGCGCCCGCGCCATCCGCCCCCGCTCCGCCGGGTCCGCAGCCGCGGCGAGTGCCTCGACCCGTGCGGTCGCCGCGGCGCTCGCCGCCGCGAATGTCGGGTCCCCGTACGCACCGAGCCAGTCCGCGAAGGGGTGTCCCTCCGGGGCGTGCCCGAGCTGCGTCCCGACCCAGGCGTAGACCCGGAAGCACGGCAGCACGGCGGCGGCGAGCACCCCGAGCGACCCGCTGTCGGCCGCGTCCTGCAGGTGGGCGAGGTACCCCGCGCAGGTCGGGTGGACCGGGTCGGCGGCGTGGGTGCCGGCCAGACGGCGGTGGTGCAGGTCGCGTGCCTCGTCCGCGCAGCCCTGTGCGGCTGCGGCCCAACCCGCCGCGGCGTCGCCGTCCGCGGCCGTCGCCAGGAGCCGGAGGTGCTGCTCGTAGGCCCGCAGGTAGTGGACGTCCTGCGCGAGGTACCCGGCGAACACGTCCGGGTCGAGCGTGCCGTCGGCGAGGCCCTCCAGGAAGGCGCACGAGAGCGTCGCGTCGAGGGTCTCCGCGACGTCCGTCCACCACCGGTCCGTCCAGGTCACCGCGGGCAGGGCGGCACGGGTGCGGGCGCCGTGGTCGACCGGGCCGTTGCCCGTCCCGACGTGCAGGGCGTCGGCACCCCGGAGCGCGTCGGTGAGCCAGGACTTCGCCTCGCCGACCGCGAGCTCCCAGTCGCCGTCCCGTGCCGTCAGCGTCGCGATCGCGCTCGACAGCGCGCACCCCGTGCCGTGCGTGCTGGTCGTGGCGACACGCGGCCCCCGGAAGGTCCGGGCGGAGCCGTCCGGGCGGACGAGCACGTCGTCGGAGGTCGGGCCGGTGTCGTGACCGCCCTTCGCGAGCACCAGGACGTCCCAGCGGCGGGCGACCAGGCGCGCGGCCTCCAGGGGTGTGGCGGCGGTGCCCCCGGCGAGCGCGACGAGGTCGGTCAGCTCCGCGCGGTTCGGGGTCACCAGGTCGGCGAGGGCGAGCAGGTCGCCCACCGCGGCGGCGGCCTGCGGGTCGAGGAGCCGGTCGCCGCTCGTCGCGACCATCACCGGGTCGACGACGACCACGGGCGGGCGGTGCTCGCGGAGCCAGTCGGTGACGGTGCGGACGACCTCGACGGTGCCGAGCATCCCGACCTTGACCGCGTCGACCACCACGTCGTCCGACACGGCGTCGAGCTGCTCCCGGAGGAACCCGACGTCGGGCACGTGCACCGACCGGACGCCGTGGGTGTTCTGCGCGACGAGGGCCGTGACGACGCCCATGCCGTAGCCGTCGTGTGCCGTGATCGCCTTGAGGTCCGCCTGCAGCCCCGCGCCGCCGGTCGGGTCGGTGCCCGCGATGCTGAGGACCCGTGGGACGAGCAGCCCGCCCGGTCCGGCCCCCGTGCTCGGCCCCGTGAGCACGGTCGCTCCTGAGCCGGAGCCGGTGCCGCTCGCGGTGACGGTGCCGGCGCCGGGGGCGGTCATGCCCCGCTCCACGCCCGGACGTACGCCGCTGCCGCCGCGTGCGGGTCGGAGGCAGCGCAGATCCCGGACACCACGGCGACGCCCGCGGCACCGGCCGCCCGCAGCGGTGCGACGTCGTCGAGGGTGACCCCGCCGATCGCGACGCAGGGGACACCGAGCGGTCGAGCGGCGCGCGCGATCCGGGCGACACCGTCGGTGCCGAGCGCCGGCGGGTGGTCCGGTTTCGTCGCGGTGGGGTGGACGACACCGACCCCGAGCAGGTCCACCGTGCCGCTGGGCAGCTCCGCGAGGGCGGCGAGGTGCTCCGGGGTGTTCGCGGTGAGCCCCACGTGGGCGTCCGGCCCGAGGAGCGCCCGGGCGGCGGCGACCGGCAGGTCCGACTGGCCGAGGTGGACGCCCGCGACCCGGTGTCCGGCACGTCGGGCGGCGAGCGCGACGTCGGTCCGGTCGTCCACCACGACGGTCGCGCGGTCCCCGACGGCGTCGGCCACCGCGGCGGTCAGGGCGAGGAGGTCGCGGACCGGCGCCTGCTTGTCGCGCACCTGCACGAGCCGCACACCGGCCTCGACGGCGGCTCGGACGACGCCGAGCACGCCCCTGCCGTGCCGGTCGACGAGCACCGGGTCGGTGACCAGGTAGACGCCGAGGTCCGCCGGGGCGCTCACCGTCGGACCGCCGCGGGCGCCGCAGGACGTGCCGTGCTCGGTGGCTCGGACCCCGTGCTCGACGGCTCGGACCCCGCGCCCGGCGGCACAGGGTCCGTCGTGACGCGTGCCACCCGGAGGACGTCCTCGGGGGTCAGCGCGGCCAACCGGTCGAGGAACAGCGGCTGGAACGTGCCGGGCCCGCCGGCGTCCCGCGCGGCCAGCTCGGCCGCGACCGTGTGCACGACGGTCCCGGCGACGGCTGCCGCGCCGGGGTCCTCCGGGACCACCGCGGCGAAGGCGGCGACCACGGCGCCGAGCGCGCAACCGCCCCCGGTGATGCGCGTCAGCAGCGGCGTCCCGTTCGCGACCCGCACCACGCCCGTGCCCGGCGCGACCAGCAGGTCGACGGGACCGGACACGGCCACGGCGCCCACGAGCCTCCCGTCCGACGCCCGGAGCGCGGCCTCCCGTGCCTCGTCCGTCCGGGCGGTGCTGTCGACCCCGCGGCCGCCGTCGGCGGCGCCGAGCAGGGCGAGGACCTCCGAGGCGTTGCCGCGCAGCACGGACGGGCGGAGCGCGAGCAGCTCGTGGGCGAGTGCCGTGCGGACCGGCAGCGAGCCCACGGCGACGGGGTCCAGGACCCACGGGGTGCCGGCGTCGACCGCCGCGCTGGCCGCCTCGACCGACGCCGCGCGCGGCTCGGGGTGCGGTGTGCCGGTGTTGACGAGCAGGGCGTCGGCCACCCGGGCGAACGGGCCGGCCTCGCTCGTGACGTCGACCATCGCGGCGGAGGCGCCGAGGGCGAGCAGGACGTTCGCCGTCACGTTCTGCACCACCGTGTTCGTGATGCACTGCACCAGGGGGCTGCGGGCGCGCACCTCCTCCAGCAGCGTGGCGGTGCGGGCAGCCCAGTCCGGGGACGGGGTGCCGGCGGATCCGGGTACGGGCGCAGCGGTGTGCATGGACGATCCCTTCGCGAGTACGAGCTCGAGCAGGTTCGACGGGTGTGATCTCAGCCGCTCGGTGCGGCACCCCGTGTCTCGGACGACACCGTACACGACGTCCGACGACGTCCTCCGGGCACACCGGGGGTGCGGTGTGCCAGTGTTGACGGGTGCCTGACGTGACCCCTCCCGGACCGCCGCCCGGACCCCGAGACCCCGGCGACGCGTGGGCCGTCGGGCCGGACGGCACGAAGGCCTGGGGACGCTTCGGCGCGGCCGGCCTGCTCGTCGACGACGGCGCCGGACGCGTGCTCCTGCAGCACCGCGTGGAGTGGAGCCACCACGGCGGGACGTGGGGCATCCCCGGCGGCGCGCGGCACCAGGACGAGGACGCCGTCACCGCGGCGCTCCGCGAGTCGGCCGAGGAAGCGGGGGTGCCCGAGGACGGCATCGACCTCCGGCACGTCGCCGTGCTCGACCTCGGGTTCTGGACCTACACGACCGTCGTCGGCCGGGCCCGGGACCCGTTCGAGCCGGTGATCGCCGACCGCGAGAGCCTCGCTCTGTCGTGGGTCCCGGTCGCCGAGGTCGACGCGCTGCCGCTGCACCCGGGCTTCGGAGCCTCGTGGCCGGCGCTCCGAGCCGCGATCGAGACCGTCCCGCACGTGGTGGTCGACGCGGCGAACGTGGTCGGCAGCGTGCCGGACGGCTGGTGGCGGGACCGCGCGGGTGCGGCGGAGCGACTGCTGTCGTCGGTGGCGGCGCTCGCCGCACGGGGGCTGGACGCGCGGGAGCTCGGACTGCCGTTCGCGCGGTGGTGGCCTCGGTGGACGGTGGTGCTCGAGGGCGAGGCGCGCGGCGCGGCCACGGCGACGGCCGGGGGCGGGGCAGGGTCCGGGTCTGCGGCCGACAGCGCCTCGGTCGGGGTCGTCCGGGCCGAGGGCTCCGGCGACGACGCGATCGTCGACGCCGTCCGCTCGGCGCTCGACGACGGCCACGCACCGGTCGTCGTCGTCACGGCGGACCGCGAGCTCCGGACCCGCGTCGAGGCCCTGGGGGCCGAGGTGCGCGGCCCGGGCTGGTTCCGCGAGCAGTAGCCCGACCCCGGGACCACCGGCGCGCCCCGGGTCGGGCGTGCCGCTGCCGCCACTGCGAGCACTGACGCCCCGGTGTCGGGCGAGCCGCTGCGTCAGGCCTCGGGCACGTACCGCTTCGACGACACCAGCAGCGCCACCCACGACGCCACGCCGAGCCCGACCACGACGGCCAGGACCACCGACACCGGCACCCCGGCGCCGCCCACGACCGCCGCGATGACCGCCGGCGCGAGGAACCCGCTGTACGCCACCGCGTAGAACGCCCCCGTCAGCCCGGCCAGGTCCCGCGACCCGGCGATGCGCTGCACCTCGAGCAACGAGGACACCAGCGCGGTCCCCATCCCGACACCGATCACCACGTTCGCGGCGAGCCCGACCCACACCGACTGCAGCTCGATCGCCACGAGCACGATCCCGATCCCGACGGTCACCACCGCCACCGCGGTCACGAGCCCGCGCGCCGAGGACACCGAGTGCACCCGCTTCGCGAACGGCTGCACGGCGCTCGACACCCCGAGCGCCACGACGGTCGCGGCCGTGGCGAACACGAGCCCCCACGCGCCGGTCGCACCGGCCAGCCGGGTCGGCAGGTACCCGTAGCCGATCGCGGCCGACCCGAAGATCCACGGCGCGGCGACGACGACGACGCGCGTGAACCGGCGGTGCCCGGCGCTCGGGATCGCGAGCTGCCGCCACCACGGCCCGGCCAGACCGCCGTCCACCGCGGTCTCCGGTGCCCGCCACACCACGAGGGCGAACGGCGCCGCGACGCAGACGTGCACGAGGAACGGCAGGACCTCGGGCACGGGACCCCACTGCGCGATCCCGCCGGCGACGAGCGCGCCGATCCCGGACCCCAGCGTGAACGCCAGCGATGCCCGCCGTGCACCCGAGCCGGCGTCGGCCGTCGGGTCGTACCGGCCCTGCGAGAGCTCCTTCACCCAGCTGTTCCCGACCGCCATCGCGATGCCGACGGTCACCCCGGAGAACAGTCTTCCGGCCGCCAGGAACCCCGGCCCGAGCGGCCCGAGTGCCAGGAGTCCGCTGCCGACGACCGCGGCGCCGATGCCGACGAGCATGAGCGGTCTCCGTCCGTGCCGGTCGGAGAGCGACCCGGCGACGAGCAGCGCGGGTGCGAGCCCGAGCACGTAGACGCCGAGGAAGGCGTTGACGAGCAGTGACGAGTAGTGCGCCCGCTCCTCGTACATGAGCAGCAGCGGCGAGAACTGGTTGCCGCCCCACGAGCACACGAAGACCGCACCCCAGACCATCGCCCACGGCGCCACCCGGCTCGCCGGCGCCGCGACGGACCCGGTGGTCGGGACGCTCCCGGTCGCGCCGCTCACAGCGCACCCCGGTGCGAGGCGACGTGGGCGCGGAGGACCGCGGCGTACCGCTCGGCGTCGCCGTCGTCGAGGGCGGCGGCGAGTGCGCGGTGGTCGTCGAGCGACGCCTGCAGCTGCTCCGGCCGGACCCGCATCAGCTGGTGCCGGAGCCGCTGCTGCCGGTCGGCGAGCGTCCGTGCGAACAGGACCGCGATCGCGTTCCGCGACGCCGCGATCACGGCTGCGTGGAACGCCGCGTCACGCTCGACGAACCGGTCGACGTCGCCGTCCGCGACCGCCGCCTCCTGCTCCGCCAGCTCGGCCCGGAGGCGCGGTGCCAGTTCCGGCGCGCGGCCGTCGGTGACGACGCGGGTCGCGGCCGTCGACTCGATCGCCTCGCGCATCTCGAGCACGTCCGCCGCCTCGTTCGGCGACATCGGGCGCACGACGGCGCCCCGGCGGGCCCCGAGCAGGATGAGCTCCTCGGCCGCCAGGCGCAGGAACGCCTCGTGCACGGGTGTCCGCGAGACGCCGATCTCCTGGCACAAGGCGTTCTCGCTGATCGCCGTGCCGCCGGGCAGGTCGCCGCGGATGATCGCCCGCTTGACGTGCTCGTAGGCCCGTTCGGCCGCGGGTACCTCCGTGCTGGTGTCACTCACGACCACCGATCCTACGTCTTGCATGCAAGCTTGCATCCCGAATGCAGCGAGAACGTCACACGGTGTTCGTGACCGGATCGAGACATCCACCGGCCGCCGTCGCTACGCTGACCCTCACGTCAACGGAGACGTACCGATCAGGAGGTCACGATGGAGCGTGTCACCAGAGCCGACGACCGCGTCCACCGCCCTGCGGGGCCCTGGACGCCGACGGTCCACCGGCTGCTCGCG
Source organism: Curtobacterium subtropicum (assembly GCF_030362975.1). NCBI lineage: Bacteria > Bacillati > Actinomycetota > Actinomycetes > Micrococcales > Microbacteriaceae > Curtobacterium > Curtobacterium subtropicum. Next base: position 187,022 of record NZ_JAUCMM010000004.1, on the reverse strand, counting down.
CACCTGCACGAGCAGGGGTTCGTCGCGGCCCCCGAACCGATCGCCGTCGGTGGGGCGGTCGAGACGGTGAGCTTCGTGCCCGGCACGGCGGGGAACTACCCGTGGAGCACCGAGATCGCGAGCGAGGCCGCCCTCGTCACCTCCGCGCGGCTGCTCCGCCAGTACCACGACGTCGCGGCGACGTACCCGCGCGACGCGACCGTCGACGTGTGGTCGCAGGCGGAACGACTGCCGGTCGAGACGATCGTGCACGGCGACTTCGCGCCGTACAACTGCGTCTACGACGGCATCGCTGCCGTCGGGCTCATCGACTTCGACACCGCGCACCCCGGACCGCGCGTGTGGGACGTGGCGAGCGCCGTCTACCGGTTCGCGCCGTTCACCACCGGACTGGTCGAGGGCAGCACCGCCCCGGGGCTCGACGAACGCCTCGACCGAGCGGCGGAGTTCTGCCGCGCCTACGGGCTCGACGACCGTTCCCGCGGGGTGCTCGTCGAGACGATGACGGCGTCGCTCGTCGCCCTCGTCACGACCATGGAGACCGAGGCCGCGGCGGGGAACCCGAAGTTCCTCAGCGACCTGGAGCACGGGCACGCGGACCTGTACCGTGCGGACGTCACGTGGATCGAGTCGCACGCCGACGCGATCCACGAGGCGGTCACCGCGGGCTGACCCCGGCGCCCAGGCGCCCCGACGGCCTGATCGCGAGACGCCGGCGTCGCCGCAGGACTCCGTCGAGTCATCGAGACGCCGCCGGATCCCGCGGCGTCTCGACCGGCGCGAGGCGTCTCGCGCAGACGCCGGCGTCTCGGCGTCTCGGCGACGAGACGCACGCGCCGGACGTGCACCGGGCCTCCCGGCAGCTCCCAGCGCGCACGCGGCGGACTCCGATGCTCCAGCGGGTAGGGTCGCAGGGCCATGACCGACAGCCCGGCCGACGCCACCCCGTACGAGGTCCTCGGCGTCCCCGCGACCGCCGACGACGACGAGCTCCGTCGCGCCTACCGCCGGGCCGCCCGCGAGACCCACCCGGACCTCGGCGGCGACGCCCGGCGCTTCCGCCAGGTGCAGATCGCGTGGGAGCGCATCGGGACCCCGGCCGCCCGGCGAGCCTACGACGCAGGCTCGCGTGCATCGGCACCGCGGACGGCGTCCGGTCCGTCCGGCTCGTCCGTCTGGTCGCACGACGACGGCGGCGGCTTCGCGCCCCCGACCGCCCGCCGCGACTCCCGGCCGCGTGCGCGCTCGCACGGCCACCCGGGCGGTCGCTCCCGAGAGGTCTTCCTGCAGGCCCAACGCGAGTGGGTCGGCCTCGGCGACCCGATCGAGGACCCGTACGACCCCGCGCTCGTCCGGTCGGCGCCTCGGCACATCCGGCGCCTGCTCGCCGAGGCACTGGCCGAGGAGGCGACGGCCGCGATCGTGTCGGAGATGGGCATCGGTGTGAGCGTCTGGCACGACCTCGACGCCGGCGCCGAGGGCAAGCTCGACCACGCCGTCCTCACCCCGACCGGACTCTGGGCCGTCGAGTCGATCGACTGGGGAGCACCCGTGCGGATCGAGCACGGGGAGATCGCCGGTGAGACCCTCGCGCCGGGGGAGCGCCCGGTCAAGGAGCTCGTCCGCGCCGCCCGGGCCGTCCAGAAGCAGACGCGCGTGAAGTTCACCGGGCGACTGATGGTCGTGCCGGACGCCGCCGTCGACGAGGACGTCCAGGTCGTCGGCCCGGCGCGGAAGCCCACCGCGCTCGTGGTCCGGCGGAGCGCCCTCGGGCAGGTCCTGAACGGGGTGTTCTCGCCGGAGGGCTCCGTCGACGTGTTCGAGATCCGCGACCGCCTGCAGCAGACCGTCCGCTTCGTCTGAGGCGCAGGACCCGGGGCGTCAGCGGCCGCGGAGCTTCTCGAGGTCGCGGCGCTCCCGCTTGCTCGGACGGCCGGCGCCGCGGTCGCGCGTCGGGACGGAACCGGCCTCCTCGCGGGGGAGCCGCGGCGGGGTGCGGTCCTCGAAGTGCTTCGCGGCCTCGGTCGCACTCGTGCGCTTGAGGATGATGCCCCGCACGACGACCACGCGGTCGAAGCCGTGCTGGCGGACCCGGACCTCGTCCCCGGGGGCGATCGGCTGCGCCGGCTTCGCGCGCTCGCCGTTCACCCGAACGTGGCCGGCCTTGCACGCGCTGGTCGCCGCGGAGCGGGTCTTCGTGATCCGCACCGCCCAGATCCAGCTGTCGACGCGTGCCTTCTCCATCCGCCCAGCCTAGGCGGACCGGTCCTGCGAGCAGGCCCTACGCTCGACCCGTGCAGGAACCGCGGCAGCAGGACGCCCTCGCCCGGGCACTGGCGCTCGGAGTGCTGTCCGACGCGGCGCTCGGCGACCGGCTCGTGGTGCGGGCGCGGCACGGGGACGGCGCGCAGGACGCCCTCGGCACGCTGACCGCACGCACCACCGACACGGTGACGATCGAGACGCGCCGGGGATCCCGCGAGGTCCGGCTCGCCGACGTCGTCGCGGCGAAGCCCGTGCCCCCGCCACCCCCGCCCCGACCTCGCCGGCCCTGACGCCGACCGCCGACGCCGCCGGTCACCGGCGAGCCGTCGGCGTCCCCGCAGCGGCCGCCACGTAGCCTCGACGCATGGCCGTCCCCGTCCCGCTCGGCACCGAGGACCGAACCTCCCGCCTCACCCTCCGCCGTCCCGACCGCTGGCGCCGCGAGGACGCCCCGCAGGCCGACCTCCGGCTGACCGGTGACGACGTGGTGCTGACCGTCCGCTCCCGTCCTTCGGAGCGCACGATCGCCGAGGAGCACACCAGCCTGCTCGAACGCCTGCCCGGCTCCGTCGAGGGGCTCCGGCTCCTCGGCTGCGACCCGTGGCCCGCCGCCGGAGCACCGGCCCGCCTGGTCGAGTACGTCCGCCCCCACGAGGAGGGCGACGTCACCGGCACGCACCTGCTCTTCGTCACCGGACGCCACCGTGTCGACCTCACCGTCGAGCGGCCGCTCACCCGGATGCTCGCCACCGACGACCTGGTGTCGAGCGTGCTCGAGTCCGTCCGCGCCACCGAGCCCGTGCCGTCCCGACCGCAGCGCGAGCTCGAGGCACTGCCGGTCGCCGCGCCGGAACCGCAGCTCGACGGGACGCACCTGGGGCCCGACGCGCTGACCACCCTGCGCAGCCTGGCCGGCCGCCGCTGGGACCCGATGCTCCTGCGCTCGCCCGCCGGTCGCAAACTCGTGCAGACCGGGCTCGTCGGACGCCTCGGGACGCTCCCGGAGGCCACCCAGGAGCTCCTGGCGCCCTGGACCGACGACACCCCGCCGATCACCCTGGAACAGCGGCTGCCCGATGGGCGGACCACGCGCCTCCAGGCCTGGTCGGAGACCGTCGTCGACGGGACGGACGAGACGGGCGGCACCGTCGCCCGGCTGCCGGTCGAGCGCGTGGTCGCGTTCGCGGCCGGGAGGCTCGGCATCCGCCCGTCGTGGACCTTCCCGTTCCGCACGGGGTCGGTCCGCGCGGACCTGCTGTCCCGCAGGACGGGTACCGCCGCGACCGCGCCGGACCTGCCGGCGGCCGTCGCCGATGCCGACCCGCGCCTGGCGCGCTTCTGGGCGGCACCGTGGACGGTCTCGTCGATCCGTCGGCCGGGGCGGCCGGTGCCGGTCGTCGTCGTGCACGCCCAGGGGATCGGGTTCGCGCGGGTCGGACGCACGGAGGCCGGGGAGACGGCCTTCCGGTCCGACTCCCCGGCCAACGTCTACCGGTCCCTCGTGCGGGCGTTGCTGGGCTGAGCCTGCTGCTGCTGCTGCTGCCCGTCAGGCGGCGGGGCCCGCGGTCAGCGTCACCGTCACGGTGTGCGCCGTGCCCGACGCGTCGGTGTACCCGACCTGCACGCGGTCGCCCACGGCGTGCGCGCGGATCGCCGCCGTCAGCGCATCGTTGCTCGAGACCGCCGTGCCGTCGAGGCTCGTGATCGTGTCACCGGCGACCAGACCCGCTGCCGCCGCACCCGAGCCGTCGACGGTCCCGGCGACCGGGACCCCCGCAGCGGTCTGCGACGTCGCCGTCGAGGCCACCTCGACCCCGAGGAACGCCGGCAGGCCGATCGTGATGGTGTCCGAGGACTCCCCGGCGAGGATCTTGTCCGCGATCGCCTTCGCCGTCGTGATCGGGATGGCGTACCCGGTGACCTCGGCCGAGCCGGACGACGCCGCGGTCGCCATGCCGACGACCTCGCCCTCGCTGTCCAGGACCGGCCCGCCCGAGTCGCCCGGCACGATCTGCGCGGCGACCTGGATGAGGCCCTGCAGCGACTCGGTGCCGGTGCCGGACTCGCTCTGCACCTGGATGTCCTGGTCGAGCGCGGTGACGGTGCCCGCGGCGGCGACGAGGTTGCCCGTGCCCTCCGCGTTGCCGACGTCGGTCACGGCGTCACCGGTGGACGGTTCGCCGTCGTCGTCGAGCGCCACCGTGGACAGGCCGGAGGCGTCCTGCAGCTTGAGCACGGCGACGTCGTGCGTGGCGTCGGTGCCGACGACCTCGGCCTGGTACTGCTTGCCGGTCGTCTCGTCGGTCACCGTGATGCTCGTGGCGCCCTGCACCACGTGGTTGTTCGTCAGGACGAAGCCGTCCGAGGTGAGGATCATGCCGGTGCCCGCGGCCTGCGACGAGGTGTCGTAGTTCAGCACGGTGTCGATCGTCACGACGCCCTTCTTCTGGGCGGTCGTCGCCGGGGTCGCGGCGGTCTGCGTCCCCGTGCCGCTGCCGCTGCCGCTGCTCCCGCTCCCGCTGCTGCCGTCGCGGCCCGAGCCGCTGCCGTACCCGGGGACGGTGAAGCCGTTCGTGCCGCCGGTCCCGCCGCTCGTGCCGGAGCCACCGCCGGGCAGCGTCGTCGTGCCCTGCGACTGGCTCGACGTGGTCGTCGTGCCGTGGGAGGACAGCCCGAGAGCGGTGCCGCCGGCCGCGCCGATGATCGCGAGTGCGGCGACACCCGAGCCGATGACGAGTCCGAGCCGCCGCGGGCGCTTCGCACCGGGGTGGTCCGCCGCCGCCGCGCCCGCGGTCCAGCCCCAGGGCGTGGAGCCGCCGGTGGTGGCTGCGTTCGTCGCGCCGTGGGCGGTCGTGCCGTGCGCGGTCGCGCCCTGGTGGGAGAGGCCGCCGAGGGCTGCGCTGCCGACCAGGTAGGGGCCGCGTCCGTCGGGCGTGTAGGCGTAGGGCCCCGAGCCGTCGGTGCCGTACAGCCACGGGCCGCTGCCGTCGAAGGCGTAGGCGGGGCGGAGGGTGTCGCGGTCGGCGTGCGGGGCCTCCCAGCCGGGGCGGTCGGTCGCGCGCTGGTCGTCGGCGGGGTTCTCGTTCATGGGTGCTCTCCGGTCGTCCCTCGACCACCCCGGGGGTGGCGGTGTGTTCCTCGACGACCCGGTCGGGCGTCGACGGAGACCAGTACAGGAGCCGAACCCATGACGACCCTATGAACGGACCCTGTGGCTGCTCCGGGCTTCCTCGGGGGCCGCCGTACGAGGTGCGGGATTAGGCTTGCCGCACCTCCCATGCGCGCGTCCTCACCCGTCACCCCCGCCGTCCGGCCCCGCCCGGCACCCGCCTCGCGGTCCCGTCTCGTCGGGGCGGCGCTGCTCGCGGTCGCCGTGCTCGTGGTCGCCGTCGCGCTCTCCGTGGCCTTCGGCTCGCGCCCGATCCCGCTCGGCACCGTGGTCGACGTCGTCCTGCACCCCGACCGGAACGACGACGTCGGGCTGATCGTCCTCGGCAACCGGGTGCCGCGCACGATCGTCGGCCTGCTCGCCGGTGCTGCGCTCGGGGTGGCCGGCGCCGTCATGCAGGGCGTGACCCGGAACCCGCTCGCCGACCCGAGCATCCTCGGCATCAACGCCGGAGCGGCCCTCGCCGTCGTCGTCGGCATCGCGGTGTTCGGCATCAGCGGGACGGCGGCCTACCTGCCCTTCGCCTTCGTCGGCGCCGGACTCGCGGCGCTGCTCGTCTACGGCATCGCGGCCGTCGCCCGCCGCGGCCTGTCACCGGTCGGGCTCGCCCTCGCCGGGGCGGTGGTCGCCGCCGCGCTGTCGTCGATCACGACCGCCGTGCTCGTGTCGAGCCAGAGCCTGCTCGACCAGCTCCGCTTCTGGCAGGTCGGCGCGCTCGCGGGGAAGGACCTCGGCACGGCCGGGGTCGTCGCGGTCCCGGTGCTCGTCGGGCTCGTCGTGGCCGCCGGACTCGGCCGCTCCCTGAACACCCTCGCCCTCGGGGACGAGCTGGCGGCCTCGCTCGGCCAGCGGGTCGTCCTCGTCCGCGTCGTGGGCGGGGTCGTGACGGTCCTGCTCGCGGGCTCCGCGGTGGCCGCCGCCGGACCGATCGCGTTCGTCGGCCTCGCCGTCCCGCACGCCGTCCGCCGACTGAGCGGACCCGACCAGCGCTGGACGATCCTCCTGTCCGCCCTCGTCGCACCCGCGCTCCTGCTCGTCGCCGACGTGATCGGACGTGTCGTCGCGTACCCGGGGGAGCTGCAGGTCGGCATCGTCACCGCCCTCATCGGTGCACCGGTCTTCATCTGGCTCGTCCGGTCGCGGGTGGTGACCGGACCGTGACCGCCCTCCGCCGCGAGCTCGTCGTCCTCGGCGCGGTGCTCGTGCTCCTGGTCGCCCTCGTGCTCGTCGGCCTCGGCGTGGGGGAGATCCCGCTCTCGCCGCTGCAGGTCGCCGGTGCACTGGTGGGCCACGGCGACACCGTCTCGGACTTCGTGATCGGGCAGCTCCGCGGGCCCCGGGTCGCCGGGGCGCTGCTCGTCGGGGCCGCGCTCGGTGCGGCCGGCGGCATCGTGCAGAGCGTCGTGCGCAACCCGATCGCGAGCCCGGACGTCATCGGCATCACCTCGGGCGCGAGCGCCTCGGGCCTGACCGCGATCGTGCTCTTCGGCGCGAGCGGCGGCGCGCTCTTCGGGTCCGTCGTGGTCGGAGCCGTGCTCGTGTCCGTCGTGGTCGCGGCGCTCTCGTGGCGCCGCGGGATCAACGGCAACCGCGTCGTCCTGGTCGGCATCGGGGTCGCCGCGATCTGCCTGAGCACCACCGGGTGGATGCTGACCGCCGGCACCGTGCAGCAGGCCGGCACCGCGCTCCTCTGGCTCTCCGGCAGCCTGAACGCCGTCGACCGGACGCTCGTCGGCATCCTCGCCGTCGCCGTCGTCGTGCTCCTGGCCGCCGCGCTCGCGCAGTCCCGGCGGCTGACGGTCCTCGCGCTCGGCGACGAGGTCGCGGCCGCCCTGGGCCTCCGGCCCGACCGGGCGAAGGTGCTCCTGCTGCTCACCGCCGTGGGGCTGACCGCGGGGGCGGTGGCGACCGCCGGGCCGGTCGCCTTCGTCGCGCTGATGGCCGCCCCGATCGCACGCCGTCTCGTCGGCAACGGTCGCGTCGCGCTCGGGGTGGTCGCGGCCGTCGGCGCGGTCGTCACGCTCGCGAGCGACCTGGTGGCGCAGTTCGCGATCCCCGGCAACGCACTGCCGGTCGGGGTGGTCACGGGCGTCGTGGGGGCGCCGTACCTGCTCTGGCTGCTCGCACGCGGGCGGTAGCGGCGCCGCGCGAGCCCGGGCGGAGCCCTCGGGAAGGAACGGGCGTCCGTGGCGGACGGGAGGCACGGGGCGGGCCGGTGCCGCGCCTCCCGTCCGTCGGGTGCTGCCGTCGCTCCGTGCCGCCCGGCAGCGCTCGGCCGGGTACCGGCCCGGCCGCGCCCTGCGGCCCGTGCGGGGAGCCGCGTGCGGCCCACGCGATGCCGCACCCCGCTGCGTGATCCCGCACACAACCGCCCCGACCCCCCGTTCGGGTGTCGGCGCCCGCGCCGATCCCTCGTACCGTCGTCCCGACCGACCGGACACCCGACAGCGCCCGACCCGACGGAGCGCTGGTCCGTGAGGAACGAAGGACTGCCATGCCTGATCTGCCCGCCGGCGCACCGACGCGCCGTCGTCAGTGGGGTGCCGAGCGCCGGACCCGTCCGCTCGACACCCTGCACGCCCGCCCCTCCGACCGGAAGCTCGTCTCCGGGCGGGTGGCGATCATCCTGACCATCGCCTTCTGGCTGGCGTACGTCGTCTACACCGTGATCCGCCAGTTCCTCGACTACGGCACCGAGAGCTTCCGCTTCACCACCGAGGCGATCTCGTACCTCGTGGTGGTGACCTTCCTCACGTTCTCGGCGCTCATGCACCTGGTCGCCCGCCAGGGTGCGATGGAGCGCTTCGCGGCCCACGTGCGGGTCCCGCGCGCCGAGCTCGACCGGCACTTCGCGACCGGCCATGACGCACCGATGACCGTCCTCGTGCCGAGCTACGCCGAGGAGCCGGACGTCGTCGCGACCACCCTCTGGTCGGCGGCGCTGCAGGAGTACCCGTCGCTGCGGGTCGTCCTGCTGGTCGACGACGCGCCCTTCCCGACCGACCCGGAGACGCTCGACAGGCTCGACCGCACCCGCGCGGTGGCCGGTCGCATCCAGGCGCAGCTCGAGGCGCCCTCGCGCCGCTTCCAGGAGGCGTTGTTCTCCGCCGAGGTCGAGGCGGACGCGGCACCGTTCGCCAGCACGCACGCGCTCCGGACCCTCGTCGAGCACCACCGGTGGGCCGACGCGTGGCTCCGCCGGAACGCCCGCGAGCACGAGGTCGCCGACCACGTCGACCGGTTCTTCCACGACCAGGTGCTCGTCGGGCTCGCGGACGAGTTCCGCCTGACCGCCGAGGCGCTCGAGGCCGCGATCGCCGACGCCGTCGCCCTCGGTCAGGACTTCAGCGAGGTGACCTCCGCCCGGGCGCTCGAGCTGCAGCGCCGGCTCGCCTGGACCTTCACGGCCGAGCTCACGACCTTCGAGCGCAAGCGGTACGTGAACCTGTCCGACGAGGCCAACAAGGCGATGAACCTCAACGCGTACATCGGCCTGATGGGCGGGGCGTACGCGTTCGACGAGACCGCGTCCGGCACCGTCCTGCGCACCGTCGCCGACCCGGCCGCCGCCGACCTCGTGGTGCCGGCCTCCGACTACCTCCTGACGCTCGACGCCGACTCCGTGCTGCTGCGCGACTACTGCCTGCGCCTGGTCTACTTCCTCGAGCAGCCGGAGAACGCCCGGGTCGCGGTGACGCAGACCCCGTACTCGTCCTTCCGCGGAGCCGCCACGCGCATCGAACGGCTCGCGGGTGCCACCACCGACATCCAGCACATCCTGCACCAGGGGATGTCCCGGTACGACGCCACCTTCTGGGTCGGGGCGAACGCCGTGATCCGCACGCAGGCGCTCCGCGACATCGAGGAGGTCGAGACCGTCGGCGGCTTCGAGGTGAAGCGCTACGTGCAGGACCGCACCGTGATCGAGGACACCGAGTCGAGCGTCGACCTGGGCATGCACGGCTGGACGCTCGTCAACTACCCGGAGCGCCTGTCCTACAGCGCAACGCCGCCGGACTTCGGGTCGCTCGTCGTCCAGCGCCGACGCTGGGCGAACGGCGGTCTCCTCATCCTGCCGAAGTACGTGCGGCAGGTCCGCGAACGCCGGGCCCGTGGCGAGCGGGTGGGTCTCGTCGAGATGGCGCTGCGCGTCAACTACATGGCGTCGATCACCTGGGCGTCGTTCGGGCTCGTCTTCCTGCTCGCGTACCCGTACGACTCGCGCCTGCTCAGCCCGATGGTGCTCCTCGCCGCGCTGCCGTACTTCTGGCTGCTGTCGAGCGACCTGCGGTACTGCGGGTACAAGCGCACCGACGTCCTCCGCATCTACGGCTTCAACCTGATCCTGACCCCGGTGAACGTCGCGGGCGTGCTCAAGAGCATCCAGCAGGCGCTGACGGCCAAGAAGATCCCGTTCGCCCGGACGCCCAAGGTGCGGGACCGCACCGCATCGCCGGCGCTCTACGTGCTCGCGCCGTACGCGATCGTGGCGTTCTCGGTCTTCACCTTCGTCCGCGACTACGGCGCGCAGAACTGGGGGAACGCGGTCTTCGCCGCCTTCAACGCCCTGCTCGCCACCTACGCGATCGTCGCCTACATCGGCGTGTGGAACTCCGTGGTCGACGTCTGGCTGTGGGCCACCCGGTGGATGTACTACGACCCCTCGGCGCGCGCGGCCCGTCGTGCGGCCCGTCGCGCCACCCGCGCGGAGCGTCGTCACGGACGTCGTCGTCACGGGGTCGGTCCGGTCCCGGAGCCGGTCAGCGAGGACTGGCACGCGGTCCTCTACTTCGGCCACGGCGGCGGCAACCTGCCCGTGCGCCACGACGCCGACGTCGTCGGTGCGACCGGCGCCCGCCCGGTCGCGTCCACCGGGGCCGGCGCGACCGGCCCCCAGCAGGAACGGAGCGCAGCCTGATGTCGACGACGAGACGACTCTCCCCGGTCCGGGTCACCATCGCGGTCGTGGTCGCCGCCGCCGTCGCCGTCGCCGGGTACGCCGGCTTCGACCGCTGGCACGCCGCGCAGGCGACCGAGCGGCAGCCGGCGTGGTTCGGCGCCTACACGGACGTCACCGCGACGCCGGCCTTCGCGTTCGAGGACGTCAAGTCGGCGAAGGGACGCAACGTCGTGCTGTCCTTCGTCGTCGCGGACCACGACGACGCCTGCTCGCCGACGTGGGGGTCCTACTACTCGCTGCAGGGCGCGGCGGACCAGCTCGACCTCGACCGCCGTGTCGCCCGCCTGCAGCAGCAGCACGGCGAGGTCGGGGTGTCGTTCGGCGGCCTGGCGAACGACGAGCTCGCCACCACCTGCACGAACGGGTCCGACCTGCTCGGCGCCTACCGCCAGGTCGTGGAGCGCTACGACCTGTCGACCGTCGACTTCGACGTCGAGGGTGACGACCTGACGAACCACGCCGCGGGGGAGCGCCGGGCGAAGGCGGTCGCGGCGCTGCAGGAGCAGCGTCGGGCGGCCGGACACCCGCTCGCGGTGTGGCTCACCCTGCCGGCCGCGCCCTCCGGGCTGACGTCCGACGGGACGACCGCGGTGTCGCAGTTCCTCGCCGCCGGCGTGGACCTCGCCGGCGTGAACGCCATGACGATGGACTACGGCGAGGCGAAGGGCTCCAGCCAGAGCATGTACTCCGCGTCGGTCCAGGCGCTGCAGGAGGTCCAGCGCCAGCTCGGCGTCCTGTACCAGCGCGCGGGCACGCCCCTCGGCGACGGCACGCTCTGGCACAAGGTCGGCGCGACCCCGATGATCGGGCAGAACGACGTCCGCGACGAGGTCTTCTCGCTGAGCGACGCCCGGAAGCTCAACACCTGGGCGCGTGACCGCGGGCTGGGGCGGATGTCGATGTGGTCACTGAACCGGGACACCACCTGCGGCTCGAACTACGTCAACCTGTCGACCGTCTCGAACTCGTGCTCCGGCATCGACCAGCACGGACTGCTGTTCGCCGACGTGCTCGGCAAGGGCTTCACCGGCGGGATCGTCGCGGCGGCGTCCGACGTCACCGAGGCCGAGCCGTCGGCGACCGAGCAGCCCACCGACGACCCGAAGACCAGTCCGTACCCGGTCTGGGACCAGGACGCCTCGTACCTCGAGGGCACGAAGGTCGTGTGGCACCACAACGTCTACGAGGCGAAGTGGTGGACCTCGGGCGACCTGCCCGACGACCCGGTGCTCAGCGCCTACGAGACCCCGTGGCAGATCATCGGACCGGTCCTGCCGGGGGAGAAGCCCGTGCAACCGCTCACCCTGCCCGCCGGCTCCTACGCCGCGTGGTCCGGCACGGCGCAGTACGACACGGGTGCGCGCGTGCTCTTCCACGGGATCCCGTACCAGTCGAAGTGGTGGAACACCGGCGACAGCCCCGAGGCGTCGACGAGCGACCCGGACGGGTCGCCCTGGGTGCGGCTGAAGGACGCCGAGGTGCGCCGGATCCTCGACGCACTCGCGTCCGGCCAGCCGGCCCCGACCGCGACGGCGACGCCGACTCCGGCACCCTGATCGCACACCACGCGACCCGTCTTCGGTCTGGAGGCGCGGTGCGGGTCCGCCCCGCGCCTCCCGTCCGTCGGCTGGGTCGCCTCGGTGCGTTCGCTGTGCGCGTGCTGTCGAGTTCTCCCCAGCCCCGTTCGGGGCTCCCGCGAGGTCACCCGTTTCCGATACGCTGGTGCGCCAAGAGGAGGAGGTCCACGATGCCAGAGCCAGTGGCCCCGCAGCCGGGCGGTCAGAAGACTCCGGAACAGCGGCTGGTCGACACCACCCTGACCTTCAGCATGGACATGGGAGCGGCCCTCACGGCCGAGTCCGGTGTCTCGACCGAGGAGCGCGAGGCGATCAACGCCCTGCCCTCCGGTTCGGCGTTGCTGGTGGTCCGTCGTGGCCCGAACGTCGGCGCGCGGTTCCTCCTCGACTCGGACGTCACGACGGCCGGGCGGCACCCCGCCGCGGACATCTTCCTCGACGACGTCACGGTCTCCCGGAAGCACGCCCAGTTCCTGCGCCACGGCACCGCCTTCAGCGTCAAGGACAACGGCTCCCTGAACGGCACCTACTTCGACGGCGTCCGCATCGACGAGGCGCTGCTCACCGACGGTGCCGAGGTGCAGGTCGGCAAGTTCCGCCTGACGTTCTACGCATCCCGGGTCGACCTGGCGCGCCTGGCGACCGCGTAGTGGCTGCGCGGTCCGCCGCAGTACGGGCCGGCGCTGCGGTACCGGACCTGCTCACCATCGGGCAGGTCATCGCCCGGTTGAAGCCCGAGTTCCCCGACCTGTCGAGCTCGAAGCTCCGCTTCCTCGAGGAACGCGAACTCGTGACGCCGATCCGGACCGCCAGCGGCTACCGGAAGTTCTCGGCCGCCGACGTCGAGCGGCTGCGGATCGTGCTCGGGCTGCAGCGCGACCACTACCTGCCGCTCAAGGTCATCAAGGACTACCTCGCGGACCTCGATGCCGGTCGCGAGCCGTTCCTGCCCGGTGGTGGGGACGCGCCGAAGCCGTCGATCCTCGGTCGCGAGCGCCGGTACACCCGCGACGAGACGGTCCGAGCGGCGGGCGCCTCGCCGATGCTCCTGACCGATGCGGTCTCGGCGTCGCTGCTCCCCGCCGCGGACACGTACGGCGACGACGCCGTGGCCGTGCTGAAGGCCCTGGTCGAACTGCAGCGCACCGGGATCGAGCCGCGGCACCTGCGCACGATGCGCGGTGTCGTCGAGCGCGAGGTCGGGTTGATCGAGTCCGCACTCATGCCGGTGTCCCGGCGAGGCGACGCCACGTCGCGTGCCAAGGCGACGGAGCTCGCGCGTGAGATCGCCGGTCAGCTCGAGGTCGTCCGGTCCAATCTGGTCCGCGCCGCGATCGGCCGCCTCGACGCATGACCCGTCGTCGGTCGGTGGTCGGGGCAGGGGTGACCCCTGTCGGCCGTCGGTGGTCGGGGCGTATCCTCGACACGCCGGACGCGCCGGTGCGGATGTGCCGGGTAGACCGTGCCCGAGTCGCTACCGTGGACCTCGGAACAACTCTCAACCCGTCGTTGAACCTTCTGGTGGGAGCTCGAACGTCGTGGAAGGCATGCACATGAGTGGGACTGACACCCCCGGTACCGAGTCCGAGATGACTCGGTACGACCTCGGCCTGCTCTTCACCGACGGCCTCCCCGAGCACGACGAGCAGAACGGCTACCGCGGCACCGTCGCCGCCCGTGCAGCCGGCATCTCCTACCGCCAGCTCGACTACTGGGCCCGGACCGAACTCGTGCAGCCGACCATCCGTGGCGCTGCCGGCTCGGGCTCGCAGCGGCTCTACGGCTTCCGCGACATCCTCGTCCTCAAGCTCGTCAAGCGCCTCCTCGACACCGGCATCTCGCTCCAGCAGATCCGCACCGCCGTGAACCAGCTCCGCGAGTCCGGGGTGTCCGACCTGGCCCAGACGACGCTGATGTCCGATGGGGCGTCGGTCTACCTGTGCACCTCCGACGACGAGGTCATCGACCTGGTGTCCCGCGGCCAGGGCGTGTTCGGCATCGCCGTCGGCAAGGTCCTGCGCGAGGTCGAGAGCTCCCTGGTCGAGCTCGACGCCACCCCGGCGGCCGACCCTGACGACGAGCTCGCCGCGCGCCGGGCCTCCCGCGCGTCGTAGTCGCCCCGCGCGCTCCCGCGCGCTCCCGCTCGCTCCCGCTCAGCACGCTTCCTCGGGCGCCCGGCAACTGCGCGCTGCTCGGCACCGCCGACAGGGCGCGCACGAGTGTGCACGATCGGTGACGCTCACGCCGTCTGACGACGGGTCACACCCGCTCGGTGTCCGACGCGTGGCATGTCCTGTCCACTCGCCGATGCCGCCCGATCGTCGACCGTCAACCGTCGACCGCCAGTTCCGGTTGCACGACCTGCCGCCCGCGTCCGGACGACCGCCAGTTCCGGTTGCACGACATGCCGCCTGCGTCCGCTGAGGTCGCACGACCTGCCGCTCAGCTTCCGATGCGACGGCATGTCGTGCGACCAGGACGCGAGTGCGGGAGCGCTGGTCGACGATCACCGACCGTCGATCGACCGGCGCGGACCGCCAGCCGACGTCCACTGTTCGCCAGACGTCGAGCGCCGACGCCCGGATCGTCGCCAGCTCCGGTCGCACGACCTGCCGCCTGCGTCCGCTGAGGTCGCACGACCTACCGCTCAGCTTCCAATGCGACGGCATGTCGTGCGACGAGAACGGGCCGGGCCCTGCGCCAGGCCGGGCCCTGCGCCAGGCAGGGCAGACCTAGGCGGCGCCACCCTCGGCGTAGGGGCCGATCTTGCCCGTGCGCATGATGCGCTCGAGCAGCTGGTCGAAGTTCTTCGCCATCTCCTGCGCGGACTCGCCCGGCCACACGTGCAGGGGCTTCGCCGCACCCTGCGCCTGCTGGAGCGACGTGCGCTCGGGCAGCTGCGGCGAGAGCACGAGCGGCCCGAACATGTCCCGGAGCTCCTTGATGCGGAACTGGTGCTCGAGCGACTGCACGCGCGCCCGGTTCACGATGATGCCGAGCGGCTGCAGCCGGGGGGAGAGGCCTCGGCGGATCTCCTCGATCGCGCGGAGGGCACGGTCGGCGGCGGCCACGGAGAACAGACCCGGCTCGGTGACGACGGTCACGCGGTCCGACGCTGCCCAGGCGGTGCGGGTGAGGGCGTTCAGCGACGGCGCGCAGTCGATGAGCACGAGCTCGTAGTCCTGCTCGACGTTGGCCAGCGCCTCCTCGAGCTTCCAGATGTCCCGGATGGAGGGGTGCGGCCCGTCGAAGTTGATCGCCGAGGGGGAGCCGACGAGCACGTCGACCTTGCCCTGCGACCCCTTCGTCCACCCGGACGGCGCGATCGCCTGACGGACGATCTTCTCCTTCGGGTTCTCGAGGACGTCGGCGACGTTGAGGTGGCCGGAGATGTCGATGTCGAGGCCCGTGGAGACGTCGGACTGCGGGTCGAGGTCCACCACCAGCGTGCGCAGTCCCTTGGCGAACGCGGCCGAAGTCAGGCCGAGCGTCACCGTCGTCTTGCCGACACCACCCTTGAGGGAGCTCACGCTGAGTACATGCACGGTGAGCCACGTTACCGCCAGTAGGGTTGTGACACCTCAACCCGGGCTGAAAGGGACGTCGTGTCCAGCAAGATCTCGGTCGCGGACCGCGGCGGGATCGCCCTGCACCCGTCCCGAGTCGCACCGTCCTCCGGTGCGGCGGTGCCCGAGGTCGCCGTCGGTGACGCCGTCGGCCGTCCCGCGATCCCGGCGTCCCAGCAGGTGGACGCCGCCGACCTCCTGGTGGTGTTGCAGTACCGTGACCGTCCGTCCCATCCGCCTGTTCGGCGACCCCGTCCTCCGTTCCCCGGCGGACCCGATCGCGCCCGGAGCGCTCGGCTCCCAGGGCGTCCGTGACCTCGTGCAGGACCTCCTCGACACCGTGCGGGAACCCGGCCGAGCCGGCGTGGCCGCGCCGCAGATCGGGGTCGGCCTGCGCGCGTTCTCGTACAACGTCGACGGCGAGGTCGGGTACGTGCTCAACCCCGAGGTCGTCGAGGTCCGTGGCGAGGTCGAGCTGATGGACGAGGGCTGCCTGTCGGTGCCCGGCCTGTCCTACCCGACGCCGCGTTCCCCGTACGCGAAGGTCCGCGGCGTCGACGTCGACGGGGCCGAGGTCGTGCTCGAGGGCACCGGGCTGATGGCCGAGGCACTGCAGCACGAGGTCGACCACCTCGACGGCACGGTCTACGTGATGACCCTCGATCCCGAGGTCCGCCGCGGGGCGCTCCGCGACATCCGCGCGCAGGCCTGGTTCCACTGAGCGCGAGCGTCCCGAACGCAACCGGACGAGCCGCTCTCGGCGAACAGGGCGTGACACCCCTTCGAGGGATTGTCCGGACATCCCGACCACGAGGTACCGTGTCCGCGTCGGCTTCCCACCGACGCGCATCCCACACCCTCAGGACACCCAGCATGACCGTTCAGAACGACGAGCTCAGCTCGCACCGCACCCGCACCAACCGCCGCCCGGACCCCGCACCGACGACGTCGTCGGTCGCCGTCCTCGACGCACCGGAGGTGCAGCAGGCCCCGGAGGCCTGAGCCGGCGTGCGGTCGCGTCCCGACGACGGGTCGCGCCCCGCGCGCACACGACACACGGGAGGCCCGGTGTCGGTCCGTCGGACCGGCACCGGGCCTCCCGTCCGTCGTCCCTACGCGCGGTTCCGTCGACGGGACGCGACCACCGGGGTGGCCGTGGTCTGGACCTTCGAGCCCGAGTAGATGTGCTCCACGTCCGCGGCGAAGTCCCGCAGGACCACCGCGCGCTTGATGGTCAGCTTGGGCGTGAGGTGCCCCGACGCCTCCGTCAGCTCGGTGTCGACGATCGTGAAGGACCGCACCGACTCGGCACGGGAGACACGCTGGTTGGCGGTGTCCACGGCCTCCTGCACGGCGGCGTGCACGCGCTCGTCGTACGCTGCCGCGCGCGGGGTGAGCGCGGGGGAGATCCCGCGGGCCTCGCACCAGCCGGGCAGCATCTCGCGGTCGAGCGTGACGAGTGCCGCGACGAAGGGCTTGCCCTCGCCGACGACCACGACCTGCCCGACCAGCGGGTGCTCGCGGATGCCGTCCTCCAGTGGCGCCGGCGCGACGTTCTTGCCGCTCGCCGTGACGATGAGCTCCTTCGCCCGACCGGTCACGGTGAGCACGCCGTCGGCGTCGAGCCGGCCGAGGTCACCGGTGCGGAACCAGCCGTCGGCGAAGGCCTTCGTCGTCGCCTCGTCGTTGTGCCAGTAGCGGTCGAACACGTCGACACCGCGGATCAGGATCTCGCCGTCGTCGGCGATGCGCACGTCCACGCCGGGGAGCGCGCGCCCCACCGTCCCGATCCGCAGCTCGTGCGCCCGGTTCACGGTCGCGGGTGCCGTCGTCTCGGTCAGCCCGTAGCCCTCGAGGATGTGGACCCCGATCGAGCGGAAGAAGTGCGAGAGGCGGGGGGAGAGCGGTGCGGACCCGCTGATCGCGTACTGCACGCGGCCGCCGATCGCGTCGCGGAGCTTGGCGTAGACGAGCCTGTCGAACAGGGCGAACCGGAGCTTCAGGCCGAGCGGCACCCGTCCGGCGGCGACGGCCTCGGAGTGCGCGACCGCGACGTCGGCGGCGGCCCGGAAGATCCTCCCCTTGCCACCGAGGTCCGCCTTCTGCTCCGCCGAGTTGTAGATCTTCTCGAACACGCGGGGGACGGCGAGCAGGAAGGTCGGTCGGAACGTGGAGACCGCGCGCATCAGGTCGCGGGTGTCCGGCTCGTGCCCGACCAGCACGCCGGTCGAGATCGACATGACGGCGATGAAGCGGGCGAACACGTGGGCCATCGGGATGAAGAGCAGGGTGGAGGACCCCTCGGCGACGACCTCGGGCATGGCCTCGGTGGCGCCCTCGACCGTGCCGGTGAAGTTGTCGTGGCGGAGGACGCAGCCCTTGGGACGCCCCGTCGTGCCCGAGGTGTAGATGATCGTCGCGTCGTCGTGGCCGTGCACGTCGGCCGTCCGGGCGTCGAGCTCGGCGTCGCTGACGGTTTCGCCGAGCCGGACCAGGTCGTCCAGTCCACCGCCGTCGATCGTCCAGTGCTGACCGAGGTGCGGCAGGTCCGGGGCGACGGAGGCCACCCGGCGGGCGTGCTCCTCCTGCTCGACCACGATCGCCACGGTCTCGGAGTCGGACAGGATCCAGCGGACCTGGTCGGGCGAGCTCGTCTCGTACACGGGTACGGACACGAGCCCGGCGGTCCAGACGGCGAAGTCGACGAGCGTCCACTCCATCCGGGTGCGGGACAGGATCGCGACGTGCGCGCCCGGCTCGAGCCCGGCGGCGACGAACCCCTTCGCGATGCCGCGCACGCGTGCGAGCGTGTCGGCGGCGCTGACCGTCGTCCACGTGTCGCCGTGCCGCTGGGCGAGGATCGGCCGGTCGGGCGAGCGACGGGCCCGGTCGGAGAGCAGCCGCGCGGCGGAGCCGTGGTCGGGTGCGGGGATGGGTGCGGACTGCCGCTGATCGTTCACGGTTGACTCCCTCGTCGGCCGGTTCGACACGAGGACGCCTCGACGATGAGACGTCACCGTCAGCATACGGGCGCGGGACCGCGGGACGGAGGGGGAGCGGCCGGGTTCGCAGCACCTCGTCAGCCGTCGGGCGGCCCGGGCGTGCGTCGGACCCGGTCGCCGGGGCCGGGCCGTCGACCGGGCCGGTCGTCGACCGGCTCGGCCGTCGGCCGGGCGTTCGGCGTCGCCACGCGGAGACGGTAGGCTCGACGCTCGTGCATGCCATCGGAATCGACATCGGGGGCACCAAGATCGCGGGAGCGGTCGTCTCGGAGCTCGGCGAGATCCTCGCCGAGGACCGCGTCGCCACCAACGCGGCGGACCCGGACGCCATGCTCGACGACGTCGTGACGATGGTCACGCGTCTGCGAGCCGCCCACGACGTGGGAGCGGTCGGAGTCGCGGCACCCGGGTTCATCGACGCCTCGCAGTCGATCGTCTACTACACGCCGAACATCCGGTGGCGGAACGAGCCCCTGCGACAGAAGCTCCAGGAGCGCCTCGGCGACCTGCACATCACCGTCGACAACGACGCGAACGCGGCCGGTTGGGCGGAGTTCCGCTTCGGTGCCGGGCGGCTCGTGTCCGACATGACCATGCTCACGATCGGCACCGGCGTCGGCGGTGCGATCGTCACCGAGGACCGGCTCTTCCGCGGCGGCTTCGGCACGGGCGGCGAGATCGGCCACCTGCGGATCGTCCCGAACGGCCTGCCCTGCGGCTGCGGCGCGCGCGGCTGCATCGAGCAGTACGGCTCCGGCCGTGCCCTGCAGCGCATGGCGAACGACGTGGCCGACGCCGGTGGCATCGGGTCGGCGCTCGCGGACGCCCGCGAGCAGAACGGCGGCCAGCTCGACGGGAAGATCGTCGGCGACCTGATCCTGGCCGACGACCCCGGGGCCCTCGCGGCGCTCCGTCGCCTCGGTCGGCACCTCGGCGAGGCGTGCGCCTCGCTGTCCGCCGTCCTCGACCCGCAGCTGTTCGTCTTCGGTGGCGGGGTCGCGAGCGCCGGGGACCGGTTGCTCGAGCCGATCAAGCAGGCGTACCTGGGCAACCTGCCGGCCCGCGGCTACCACCCCGAGCCCGACTTCGTGATCGCTGAGCTCGTGAACGACGCCGGTGTCGTCGGCGCCGCCGACCTCGCCCGCATCCACGCCCGCACGGCGTAGGGTCACCCCGACGGTACGCGCGTCCCGAACTGGAGTCGACGATGACCTACTGGCTGCTCAAGAACTTCCTGCTCGGCCCGCTCATCCTCACCCTCTTCCGGCCGTGGGTCGTCGGCCGTGAGCACGTGCCCGCGAAGGGGCCGGTGATCTTCGCGTCGAACCACATCTCGTTCATCGACTCGGTGATCCTGCCGGCGGTGCTCGACCGACGGATCTCGTTCCTGGCGAAGAGCGACTACTTCACCGGCCGCGGTCTCAAGGGCTGGGCGACGAAGACGTTCTTCAACGCGATCGGACAGCTGCCGATCGACCGCTCCGGCGGCAAGGCGTCCGAGGCCTCGCTCCGCACCGGGCTCCAGGTCCTGGCGCGCGGCGAGCAGCTCGGCATCTACCCCGAGGGCACCCGGAGCCCGGACGGCAAGCTCTACCGCGGCCGCACCGGCATCGCCCGGATGATCCTCGAGGGCCGGGTGACCGTCGTGCCGGTCGCGATGATCGGGACCCGCGAGGTGCAGCAGATCGGGCAGAAGTTCCCGAAGTTCAAGCGCGTGGGCGTCGTCTTCGGCAAGCCGCTCGACTTCTCGCGCTTCGAGGGGTTCGAGACCGACCGCTTCATCCTGCGGAGCGTCACCGACGAGGTCATGCACGAGCTCGCCGGGGTGAGCCGCCAGGAGTACGTCGACGTCTACGCGACGAGCGTCAAGGAGCGTGCCAGCAGCGCGCGCGAGCAGGTCATGAAGGACCGCCGGACGCCGACGGCCTGACGGACGGCCGTCGCCACCGCCACCGCTGCCGCGTCACGCGTCACGCGGGAGCGGGCCGTCCTGCCCGGACGGTAGGATCTGAGGACTCCGGCCCCGGCCGGACCGGCCTGCGCGCAGGCCATCCGCTCCCGCCCGACCCAGAACACCGAGGTACCGCCTTGATCGAGTCGACCGACGTCGTCGCCCTGCATGATCCGGACGTGATCGAGGGTCTCGACCACTGGCGCACCCTGCCGATCAAGCAGCAGCCGACGTGGCCCGACCGCGCCGCGGCCGAGGCGGCGTCCGCCGAGATCGCGACGCTCCCGCCGCTCGTCTTCGCGGGCGAGGTCGACAAGCTCCGCGACCGGCTCGCCGCCGCGGCGCAGGGCAGGGCGTTCCTGCTGCAGGGCGGCGACTGCGCCGAGACCTTCGCCGGTGCCACCGCAGACTCGATCCGCGACCGCGTCAAGACGATCCTGCAGATGGCCGTCGTGCTGACCTACGGCGCCTCGATGCCGGTCATCAAGATGGGCCGGATGGCGGGGCAGTTCGCCAAGCCGCGGTCGAGCGACTTCGAGACGCGCGGCGACGTGACGCTGCCGGCGTACCGCGGCGACATCGTGAACGGCTACGACTTCACGCCGGAGAGCCGCCAGGCCGATCCCCGTCGCCTCGTGCAGGGCTACCACACGGCCGCCTCGACGCTGAACCTCGTCCGCGCCTTCACCCAGGGCGGGTTCGCCGACCTGCGGCAGGTGCACTCGTGGAACAAGGGCTTCGCGTCGAACCCGGCGAACGCCCGGTACGAGCACCTGGCGAAGGAGATCGACCGCGCGATCCGCTTCATGGACGCCTGCGGTGCCGACTTCGAAGCGCTCAAGCACACCGAGTTCTACGCCTCGCACGAGGGGTTGCTCATGGACTACGAGCGCCCGATGACCCGGATCGACTCGCGCTCCGGCCAGGCCTACGACACGTCCGGGCACTTCATCTGGATCGGCGAGCGGACCCGTGACATCGACGGTGCACACGTCGACTTCCTGTCCCGCGTGCGGAACCCGATCGGGGTCAAGCTCGGCCCGACCACGAGCGTCGACGACATGAAGGCCCTGGTCGACACGCTCGACCCCGAGCGCGAGCCCGGCCGTCTGACGTTCATCACCCGCATGGGCGCCGGCAGGATCCGCGACGAACTCCCGAAGCTGCTCGAGGCGATCAAGGGCATGGACGCGAACCCGCTGTGGGTCACCGACCCGATGCACGGCAACGGGCTGACCACGCCGACCGGCTACAAGACCCGTCGCTTCGACGACGTCGTGGACGAGGTCCTCGGGTTCTTCGAGGCGCACCGGCAGGTCGGGACCTACCCGGGCGGCATGCACGTCGAGCTGACCGGCGACGACGTCACCGAGTGCCTGGGCGGCTCCGAGCAGATCGACGAGGCGACCCTGGCGACGCGGTACGAGTCGCTGTGCGACCCGCGCCTCAACCACATGCAGTCGCTCGAGCTCGCCTTCCTGGTGGCCGAGGAGCTCAGCGCCCACCCGTACCAGCGGCCGTAGCCGCCACCGCCGGACGGACGGGAGGCGCGGGGCCAGCTGGCACCGCGCCTCCCGTCCGTCCCGGCTTCGGCTCGGCTCCGTCCCTGGCCGGCTCCGGCCCTGCCTGGTCGCACGACCTGCCGCTCACGTCCCGCCGCGACGGCACGTCTCGCGACCGGAGCGGCCGCGGGCGGCACGTCG
This sequence comes from Curtobacterium subtropicum, assembly GCF_030362975.1. Classification (NCBI taxonomy): domain Bacteria; kingdom Bacillati; phylum Actinomycetota; class Actinomycetes; order Micrococcales; family Microbacteriaceae; genus Curtobacterium; species Curtobacterium subtropicum. The sequence goes on along the minus strand of NZ_JAUCMM010000004.1, from coordinate 164,829 downwards.
TGCCACCAGAACGACCGTCGCGACGGCCAGGACGACGGCACGTCGCGCGACCGGAACGGACGGGCGTCCGACGCGCCTACTGCTCGTAGGACAGCGTGATCGTGTCGCCGCGGTACACCGTGGACCCCTTGACCGGGTCCGTCGCGGTGACCGGGAGCGCCGACTTCCAGTCGTAGAAGCGGCAGAGCACGTTGGTGCAGTCGGGGACCTCGACGTCGAGCCCGAGGTTCTCGAGGGTGGAGGTCGCCTCGTCGATGGTCTTGCCGGCGACGTCGGGCAGCGTGATCGGCGTCGGGCCCTTCGAGAGCACGAGGTCGACGGCCGAGCCCCGGACGGCGGGGGAGTCCTCGACGCTCGACGAGATGACCTGGCCCTTCGGCACGTCGTCGCTGTAGCGCTCCTGCTGCGTCCCGACGACCAGGCCGACCTCGTCGAGTGCCGCGGTCGCCGCGTCGAGGGTCGTGCCGGTGACGTCGGGTACCGCGCCGAGTGACACGGTGAGCGTGACCGGACCGCGCTCGGCGTACTCGCCGACCGAAGCCAGGTCGACGGTCTGCCCGTCGCTACCGAGGCCATTCGCCGCGATCACGGTGTCCTTCGGTGCGTCCGCCGAGAACTCGTACTGGTCGTCCTGCAGCTGGAAGTCGTCGTCGAGCGCAGCCGTCACGGTCGACAGGGGCTGCCCGACGATCGCGGGCAGGGTGATCATCCGCGGGCCGTCCGACACGACGATCTGCACCGGCGTGCCCTTGCGGACCTCGCGTGCGGCTGCGGGCTTCGTCGTCGACACCTGGCCCTTCGCCACCACGGCGTCGTACCGGCTGTCGGTGCGGGCCGTCGGCTCGAGGCCCTGCGCCTGGAGCAGCTGCCTGGCCTGCGCCACCGACTTGCCGGTGACCTCGGGGATGCGCACGTTGCCCCACGGGCCGGGACCGAGCGCCCACCCGACCACACCGGCGAGCACCGCGAGCACGACGACGACCGCCAGCACGATCCACCCGCGCTTCCGGCGCTTGGCGGACTTGTCGGCCAGCCGTTGCCCCGCGGGGGAGAGCGCGCCGGGCTGGGAACCGGTGCGGCGGGGGCCCGGTGCGCCGCGACGACCGGGCGCTGCGGGAGCGCCGCCGGTGGAGCTCGCGATGACCCGGGTGGCGTCGTCCTGTGCACCGCTGTCGCGTCGCCCGGTGTCCGCCGAGGACGGCGCCGCGCTGCCGGCCGGCAGGATCGCGGTCGCGTTCTCCGGCCGCAGCACGGCGGTGCGGTACTGGCCCGTCGCGCGCTGCTGGTTGCCGGAGATGTGGTCGAGCATCTCGCGGGCGTCCCGGGGCCGGTCCTCGGGATCGCGCGCGGTCGCCCAGGCCACCAGGTCGTCGAGCTCCGGCGGGACCCCGGGTTCCGCGGCGCTCGGCACCGGGACCGTGTCGTTCGCGTGCTGGTAGGCGATCTGCATCGGCTGGTCGCCCTTGTAGGGCTGCTCGCCGGTGAGCATCTCGTAGAGCATGATGCCGAGTGCGTAGATGTCGCTGCGCGAGTCCGCTGCGCCGCGCGTGACGAGCTCGGGGGACAGGTAGGCGATCGTCCCGAGCAGCGCCGCGCCGGTCGCGGTGTTCGCGGTCGTCGCCCGCGCCAGGCCGAAGTCGCCGAGCTTGATCCGGCCGTCGTCGGCGAGCAGCACGTTCTCGGGCTTGAGGTCGCGGTGGACGATGCCGGCCTTGTGCGCCGAGGCCAGGCCGGCGAGCACGGCGCGCAGGATGTCGGTCGCCTGCTCGGGCGTCAGGGCCCGGTGCTCCTGCAGGAGGTCCCGCAGCGTGATGCCCGGGATGTACTCCATGACGATGTACGCCGTGTCGTCCTCGGCGCCCTGGTCGTACACCCCGACGAGGTTCGGGTGGGAGAGCCGGGCGGCGGACCGTGCCTCCTGGATGAAGCGCTCCCGGAAGGCCTGGTCGTCGGCCAGGTGCCCGTGCATGATCTTGATCGCGACGCGGCGCTCGAGGCGGACGTCGGTGGCGAGGTACACCGTCGCCATGCCGCCGCGGGCGATGCGCGAGCGCACGCGGTACCGCTGGTCGATCATGCGACCGATCATCGGGTCCGTGGCGGCGTTCGTGGTCATCGGCGGCATTCTACGAAGCCCTGCCCGTGCGGCCCGACCTGACGCACCGACCGTGACCCAATCTCGATCTCGAGGATGAGTCGGCTGACCGGCCGACCACGTCTGCGCGTCAGAGCGAGGCCAGCAGCGCGCGCGCCGTCTGCTCCCACTTCGCGTACTCGTTCGGGTACGCGGAGACCTGGACGGCCTGGGCGGCGTCGGTCAGGGCCATCGACGACCAGCCGCCCACGCCGAGCAGCCCGCGGGTCTTGCCGGGGTTGCCGACGTAGAACAGCTCGGCGGCGGTGGCCGGGTCCTGCAGCGCGGCCTTCGTGCCCCAGCCCTGGCTCGGTCGCTGCTGGAACAGGCCGACGGAGTCGCGGTCGCCGTGCGACAGGTTGCGCAGGCTCGACTCCTGGAGCGCGGCCGCCAGGGCGATGACGATGCCGCGGTCGGGGACGCCGAGGGTGCGCCCGACGCTGACGATGGTCGCCGCGTTGCGCCGCTGCTCGCCGGTCAGTTCGACCCCGTTGACACTGCCGACCGCGGTCGTCACGGCGCCGCCGGTCGGGGTCGTCGTCGGCTTCGAGGTCGCGGCCGGCAGCACCAGGGTCTTCCCGGCGTAGATCGTGCTCGTGTAGCTGAGGCCGTTCGCGGCGAGGAGGGCCTGCACCGACACCCCGTGCTTCGCGGCGATGGCGCCGATGGTGTCGCCGGTGGCGATCTTCACGCTGGTGGCAGCAGCGGGGGCCGGTGCCGGAGCGGCCGGTGAGGACGTGGCCGGTGCGGCCGCGGCGGACGTCGTGCCGGCACGCGGGATCGTCAGCGTCTGACCGGGGTAGATCAGCGCGCGCTGCGAGAGGTTGTTGGCCGCGAGGACCGCCGACGTCGAGACGCCGTTGCGGGCCGCGATGCTCGACACGGTGTCGCCGGACTTCACGTGGTAGCTGCCGCTCGTGCCGGACGACGCGGGGGCCGCGGCGGGGGCAGCGGGCGCGGACGCCAGGTGGAGGGCCTGCCCGGGGTGGATGATCGTGTTCCAGCCGAGCCCGTTGCGGACCAGGACCTCCTGTGCGGAGAGCCCGAACCGCGCCGCGATACCGGAGATGGTGTCGCCCTGGCGCACCGTGTAGGTGGTCGGGGCCTTCGACACGCTGGCCACCGTGGTGACGGTGGTGGTCGAGGGGCGGGCGACGGCCGTGCTGAACACGGGGCGGTCGCCGACGTTGCGGTCCTCGTCGACGTGCCGCTTCTTCGCAGCGTCGTCGTCGTGCCGGGGTTCGGCGTGCGCCACCGGGCCGGTGAGGCCTGCGGTGACGGCGATCGTGCCGGCGAGGACGATCGGCATGGTGGCGAACCGGGCGGATCGAGCGCGCCGAGCGGCGTCGTCTGCAGCGTTGTCCACGGGTTGTCTCCTGTCCTGGGTGAGCCGTGCGCGCGAGCGAGCACTCACAGGTGGCTCCACGCTGGCATGGCGTGATTCCCAAGTCAACCAGAGAGTCGCGTGTTGCGTGTGTGACTCGTGTGACCGACCGGGCGGCATCGGTACCGACCGCCGCTCTGGCAACATGGGGCGCGTGAGTGATGGACCCACCGACGACACGACCCTCTCCGAGCGCTGGCTGACGGTGCCCGACCTGGTGGACCTGCTCGGGGTGACCCCCGGTCGCATCCACCGCCTGTTCGAGCAGAGGACGCTCCTGCCGGCCCGCGTGGACGGCGTGCTGCGGGTGCCGAGCGAGTTCCTCGACGGCGCCGAGCCGCTGCCGGAGCTGCGCGGCACGCTGATCGTCCTCGGGGACAACGGGTTCTCCGACGACGAGGCCGTCCGCTGGATGCTCTCCGAGGAGCCGGCACTCGGCACCTCGCCGATCGCCGCACTGCGCGCGGGCCGCAAGGCCGAGGTGCGCCGCGTGGCGCAGTCCCTGCTCTAGGGACTCCCTGCTCCGGCGACACCGCGCGGCGGCCGATCCGCGCGACGCTGGTCGCGCGACCGACGCTCCGGTCGACGGACGGGAGGCCCGTGGCGGTGTCGCCACGGGCCTCCCGTCCGGTGTGCCCCGCGGCTACGCGACGCGGCGGCTGACCGTGTCGGCCAGCGACAGCAGTTGGCCGCGCGCCGACGGGCTGAGCGGCGTGGCCTCGAGCGCTGCCTTGGCGCGCTGCACGTGCCGGTCGATCGAGCGCTCCACCGCGGCGACCGCACCGGACTCGGTGAGGGTGGCACGGAGCATCTGCACCTGCTCCTCGGTGAGGTCCGGGTCGCCGAGGAGTTCGTCGAGCAGCTGGCGGGGCCCGGCCGGCAGTGACTTGCGGGCGGAAGCGATGAGGACGGTGCGCTTGCCCTCGCGGAGGTCGTCCCCGGCCGGCTTGCCGGTCACCTCCGGGTCGCCGAAGACGCCGAGCACGTCGTCGCGCAGCTGGTAGGCGACACCGAGCGGCAGGCCGAAGGACCGCAGGCCCTCGAGCTGCGCCTCCGACGCGCCGGCGACCAGGGCGCCGATGACGAGCGGGGCCTCGATCGAGTACTTCGCCGACTTGAAGACGATGACGCGCTGTGCACGCACCAGGTGCTCGGACTCGTCGATCGACGGCCAGGCGGTCTCCTCGTGCACGTCGAGGTACTGCCCCGCGGTCACGTCGAGCCGCATCGTGTGGAACTCCTGGCGGACGATGCGCGCCCGCGCGGGGTCGAGCAGTGCGAGTCCCTCGTCGAAGACCGCGTCGCTCAGCGAGAGCAGCACGTCGCCGAGCAGCAGCGCGGAGTTCGTGCCGTACAGGCCGCGGTCGCCGACCCAGCCGGACTCCTCGTGCAGGGACTCGAAGCGTCGGTGCGCTGCAGGGCGTCCGCGGCGGGTGTCCGAGCGGTCCATGATGTCGTCGTGCACGAGCGCCGCTGCATGGAAGATCTCGAGCGCCGCGGCCACCGTGACGATCGCCTCGGCCGTGGTCTGGCGGGAGCCCTCGGCCAGGGGGTCGAACGAGCCGGAACGGCCCGCGACGGACTGCCATCCCCAGTAGCAGAACAGCGCCCGGAAGCGCTTGCCGCCGGACAGCAGGTCCCGGGCGTACCGGTCGAACGGCGCGAGGTCGGGGCTGATCGCGAGGAGCCGGTCACGCTGCTCGTCGAGTGCCCGGCCGACCCGTGCCGAAACGAGGTCCACTAATCGCGTACTCTCAGCCACGACTCCTAGCCTAGTGGAGCGGCTGAGACGTAGGATCGGTCCACTTCAGCGATGCCACAACCCGGCGGCAACGCGGCACACCAGCGGTCACCCAGACAGCATCCCCAGGAACAAGAGGGAAACGAGATGCCACTCTCGGAGCAAGAGCAGCGACTCCTCGAGGAGATGGAGCGGAGTCTCTACCAGAACGACTCCGACTTCGTGGCGCGGGTCACGCGCCGCCAGGGTCGTGCGAGTTACACGTCGATCACGCTCGGTGTCCTGGCTGCACTCGCGGGGATCGCGATCGTGATCGTCGCGCTCGTCGTCAAGCAGCCGTGGCTCGGACTGCCGGGCTTCGTCGTGATGCTCGCCGGCGTGCTCTACGCGCTGCGTCCGGGCATGCGCATGCCGAAGTCGGGGGCGAAGGCGCCCAAGGCCGGCAAGGCCTCGACCGGCCGTTCGCCCCGCTCGTCCTCCGGTGGGTCGTTCATGGACCGCATGAACGAGCGCTGGGACAAGCGCAACGACCCCGGGCAGCAGTAGCCACTCGGTCGTCCCTCCACACGCCTCCACGGGGCCGGTCCTTCGGGACCGGCCCCGTCGTCGTGTCCGGGGTGTGTTCACGCGTCTCGGCGACGCGCAGCGCAGCGGGCGTGATTCGCGCGTAGGAGGCGGATTCGCGCGTAGGAGGCGGATTCGCGCGTAGGAGGGTGTTCCTTCGTGCTTCCTTCGCGCGGATCGGCATTCCATGCCGGGCGTGATGGGAAGGAACAGGCAACGCGTGCGCCGGCGCGAGCGGTGGCGGACGGGAGGCACGGGGCGGGCGCGCGCCGTGCCTCCCGTCCGGCGCGCCCTCGGTCGCCCCCGAGGCTGCGAAAGTCCTCCACTTCCCTCCACTGCCTCCACGGTGCTCCACAGGCCCGTCGTTCCGCGGATCGGCTCGGACGTCAGCGCGCTCCTGGCGCCCGCGGGATGCCCCAGTCCGGGGGATCCGGGGGAAATCGGGAGCGCTGACCGTTCCGCGGGGAGCGAAGTGGAGTAAAGTGGGGGTCACGACGGTCCGGTGGAGCGGAGGGGAGGCCCCGACGTGCTGCTCGGTACCCATGCCCCGAAGCTCGACGAGAAGGGTCGCGTGATCCTCCCCGCCAAGTTCCGGGACGAACTGTCCGGGGGACTCGTGATGACCCGTGGGCAGGAGCGCTGCGTCGTGGTCTTCAGTGCGGAGACGTTCGAGCAACTGCACGAACGCATCCGGACGGCTCCGATGACCTCGAAGCGCACCCGGGACTACATGCGCCTGTTCCTCTCCGGAGCGAGCGCGGAGACCCCGGACAAGCAGAACCGCGTGACGATCCCGCAGAACCTCCGTGAGTACGCGGGGCTCGAGCGGGACCTCACGGTCATCGGCAGCGGTGACCGTGCCGAGATCTGGTCGACCCCCGCGTGGGAGGCCTACTACGCCGAGGTCGAAGAGGGCTTCGCCGACAACGACGAGGAGGTGATCCCGGGGATCTTCTGATCCGCGGATCGGGACTCCCAGCCGTGGTGCCCTGACACACCTTCCCCGGTGTCAGGTCGCATGGATGGGGATCCGGATGCGTGGCACAGGGGTCCGAGGGGCTGCACATGGCCGAAGACCAGCCGAAGTTCCCGCACACGCCGGTGATGCTCCAGCGCATCGTCGACCTGTTCGAACCCGCCCTCGACGGACCGGACAAGGTCGTCGTCGACGCCACCCTCGGCATGGGCGGGCACTCCGAGGCGCTGCTCGAGCGCTTCGCGGGGCTCACGCTCATCGGGCTCGACCGCGACACCGACGCCCTCGGCATCGCGGGGGAGCGGCTCGCGCGCTTCGGCGACCGCGTGCGGCTCGTCCACACCGTGTACGACGGGATCGCCGGGGCGGTCGAGGGCGAGGGGTTCGACGCGGTCGACGGCGTGCTGTTCGACCTCGGGGTCAGCTCCCTGCAGCTCGACCGTGCGGAGCGCGGCTTCGCCTACAGCCAGGACGCCCCGCTCGACATGCGGATGGACCGGACCGAGGGGCAGACCGCCGCGGACGTCCTCGCGACCTACGACGAGGGCGAGCTGCGCCGGATCTTCCAGCGGTACGGCGAGGAGAAGCTCGCCGGGCGCTACGCCCGCGCCGTCGTCGAGCGCCGCGCCGAGCGCCCCTTCACGATGTCCGGAGACCTGGTGCAGGTCCTGCACGACGCCACCCCCGTCGCCGTGCAGCGGCAGGGACACCCGGCGAAGCGCGTCTTCCAGGCGCTCCGCATCGAGGTGAACGCCGAACTCGCCGTCCTCGAGCGGGCGATCCCGGCCGCGCTCGACACGATCGCCGTCGGCGGTCGCATCGTCGTCGAGTCGTACCAGTCGCTCGAGGACCGCCTCGTGAAGCGGGCCCTCGTCGAGCGCACCACCTCGAGCGCCCCGGCCGGCCTGCCGGTCGAACTGCCGGAGCACGCTCCCACCTACTCCCTCGTCGTCAAGGGCGCGGAACTGGCCGACGAGGCCGAACGCGCCGCCAACCCCCGAGCCATCCCCGTGCGCCTGCGCGCGGCCGAGCGGATCCGGAAGTGACATGAGCACGAACCTCGCACTCGTCGACCCCGTCGACGCACCGTCGCGTGCCCCGCAGTCGCCCCGCCGGGCGCGCCCCGAGCTCGTCGAGGTCGCCCCGTCGAAGGCGCAGCGTCGGGCACGGCCGAAGGTCGCCTACGCGGTGGTCGGGGTCGTCGCGCTCGGCGTGCTCCTCCTCGCGCAGCTCGGCATCAGCATGGTGCTCAGCCAGGGGGCCTACACGCTGGACTCCCTCGGGGCCGAGCAGACGAAGCTCTCCCGCACGCAGCAGTCGCTGTCCGAGGAGCTCCGCGTGCTCGACTCGCCGCAGAACCTGGCACGCAACGCCAAGGCGCTCGGGATGATCGCGAACTCGACGCCGGTGTACCTCGACCCGAAGACCGGCCACGTCTACGGCACGCCGACCCCGGCGGCCCCGGACGAGGCGACCGCGAGCGGCGACAACCAGGTCCCCAATGCGCTGCTCGACCCGGTCCCGCTCGCTGCGGGCCCGGCAGCGAGCGCCGGCACGGCGGGCCCGAGCACCGGCAAGGCCGGCCCGGTCGACAGCGGCGGGACCGCGGCCGCAGGCAGCACGAGCACGACCGAGGGCGGCGTGACGGCCGACGGCGCGTCCGGCACCGCGGGCAGCACGAGCACCGCCACCGGTGGCTCGTCGGCCACCGACGCTGAGAAGAGCGCAGGCGCCAGCGAGTCGGGCCGGACGGGCTCGACCACCGACGTAGAGTCCGACGCGAACCCGCTCCAGGCACCCACCACCCGGTGACCTGCGGGCGGGATCGGACTGCCGCACCACCCGGGAAGGACCGCACCGCGTGACGAAGACGATCCGCAACCCTCGACTGCGCTACAGCGTGGTGATCATCGCCGTGATCGCTCTCGTCGCGGTCTTCGTGATCCGCCTGGTCGACATCCAGGTGGTCCAGGCAGCGTCCCTGAACGAGGCCTCGAAGGCGAAGCGCAGCATCCCGGTCACCATCTACGGCAACCGCGGTGCGATCGTGGACCGCAACGGCACCGAGCTCGCCGAGAGCGTGAACCGCTACAACATCGTCACCTCGCCGCGGCTGGTCGCCGGCTTCGACGGCAAGCTCGGCGGCGAACGCACGAAGGAGGTCTCGGTCGACGACGCCCTGCAGGCCCTGGCCAAGGCGTCCGGCGGCGACGCGCAGGCGATGCGGAAGGCGATCCAGGCCGATCCGAAGTCCGACTTCGCCTACCTGGTCAAGGGCCTCGACGTGAAGCACTACGAGGCCGTCGTCGCCCTCGGCATCCCCTGGGTCTACAAGGAGCAGCAGTCGGCGCGCGTCTACCCGATGGGGGCGACCGGCGGTGCGCTGACCGGGTTCATGGGCACGGACGGGGCCCAGGCCGGCCTCGAGTACTCCTACAACCAGTGCCTGGCGGGCAAGAACGGCTCGGAGACGTACGAGCGCGGTGAGGACGGTGTGCAGCTCCCGGGCAGCACCCGGACGACGGAGCAGGCCAAGGACGGCGGCACGCTCGAGACGACCATCGACAGCGACCTGCAGTACATGGCGCAGCAGACCATCGCCTCGGCAGCCCAGTCGCTGCAGGCGGAGTCGGCGACCGCGACGGTCGTCGACGTCAAGACCGGTGAGCTCCTCGCCGTCGCGGACTGGCCGACCGTCGACCCGAACGACGTCGACGCGACCACGGACAAGGGCGCGTACGGCTCCCGAGCGCTGACCTCGACCTACGAGCCCGGCTCGACCATCAAGGCCGCGATCGCCGCTGCGCTCATCGACCAGGGCAAGTCGAGCCCGACCGACCGTGCGGTCGTGCCGTACTCGCGGACCTTCCCGTGGGGCGGCAAGATCCAGGACTCCGAGCTCCACCCGACCGAGAACCTGACGCTCACCGGCATCCTGCAGAACTCGTCGAACGTCGGCATCACGGAGCTCGGTGAGCGGCTGTCGACCCAGCAGCGGTACGACTACATGAAGAAGTTCGGCCTGTTCGAGCCCGAGTCGGCGATCCAGTACCCCGGCCAGCCGGGCATGCAGTACGGCGCGAGCCCGAACTGGGACCAGCAGACCAACATCAACTCGATGTTCGGCCAGGGCATCTCGACGACCGCGATCCAGGTCGCCAGCGTGTTCCAGACCCTGGCGAACCAGGGTGTCCGGATCCCGCTCCACATGGTGAAGGGTTGCAAGACGGCCGACGGGAAGACGATCGACGCGCCCGACGTGCAGGGTACGCGCGTCGTGTCCGCCGCGGCGGCCGACCAGACCGTGAAGATGCTGCAGAGCGTGGTCACCGGCGGCACCCTGGTCGGCATGAAGCCGATCTCCGGCTACAACATCGCGGCGAAGACCGGTACCGCCGAGGTCGCCGAGGGCAGCAAGGGCTACGGCGGTCAGCGCATCACCTCGGTGGCCGGAATGGCACCCGCCGAGGACCCCCAGTATGTTGTCACGGTGACGTTCACGAAGCCGCAGACCAACAAGTGGTCCAGCGGAGCGGCTCCGGCGTTCCGCACACTCATGTCCCAGGTGCTCGAGAAGTACCGAGTAGCCCCCTCCACGGCCGAGGCGCAGCTGTACCCGTCCACGTGGTGAGGAAGAAGGAGCACTTGTCCGCACGGATCCCCCCGGTCCTCCGACCCGAACACCCGACCCCGAGGAGCGTGGCCGAGCTCGCGAACGCGTTCGGCATGCGCGTGGTCGGCTCCGTCGACGCCGTCGAGACGACCGGCGTCACGCTGAGCGCTGCCGAGGTGCAGCCGGGTGACCTCTTCGTCGGCGTGCACGGCGCGAACCGCCACGGCGCCCAGTTCGCGACCGAGGCCGCCGAGCGCGGTGCCGTCGCGGTGCTGACCGACGCCGACGGTGTCGCCCTCGCGGAGCCGTCCGGCCTGCCGGTGCTCGTGGTCGAGGACCCGCGCGCCGCACTCGGCGACGTCTCGGCGTGGGTCTACCGCACCCACCCGGACGAGGCGACCGACCTGCCGCAGCTCTTCGCGACGACGGGCACGAACGGCAAGACCAGCACGTCGTACATCCTCGAGGGCATCCTCAAGCAGCTCGGCCTGGTCACCGGCCTCAGCTCGACCGCCGAGCGCCACATCGGCTCGCTCAGCGTGACGAGCCGCCTGACCACGCCCGAGGCCAGCGAGATGCACGCGCTCCTGGCCCGCATGCGCGAGTCCGAGGTCCGCGCGGTCGCCGTCGAGGTCAGCGCCCAGGCCCTGAGCCGGCACCGCGTGGACGGCATCGTGTTCGACGTCGCCGGGTTCACGAACCTGTCGCACGACCACCTCGACGACTACGCCGACATGGAGGAGTACTACCAGGCGAAGCTCCCGCTCTTCCAGCCCGAGCACGCCCGTCGTGGCGTCGTCTCGCTGGACACCGACTGGGGCCACCGCGTGGTGCAGGACTCCCGCATCCCGGTCACGACGATCACGGTGCACCCCGAGGTCGAGGCCGAGTGGCACGTCGACATCGTCGAGGCGCACGCGGCCTACACCGAGTTCCGGCTGACCGGTCCGGAGGGCCGCGAGCTGACGACGCGCGTCCCGCTGATCGGCTGGCACATGGCGGCCAACGCGGCCTTGGCGATCGTGATGCTGGTCGAGGGCGGTTTCGAGCTCGGCGCCATCGCGCACGCCCTCGGGTCGAACCACCGCCGCTACGCGGACGAGACGGACGAGCACCCGGTCAGCGCGATCGAGTGCTACCTGCCCGGACGCACCGAGCGGGTGTCCGGCGACTCGGGCCCCAGCGTCTACGTCGACTTCGGCCACAGCGCCGACGCGTTCGAGAACACGCTCGCTGCGGTCCGGCAGTTCACGCCCGGCAAGGTCCTCATGCTCTTCGGCGCCGACGGTGACCGTGACAAGACCAAGCGCGGCGACATGGCACGCGTCGCCGCGGCGGGCAGCGACATCCTCGTCGTCACCGACCACCACCCGCGCTTCGAGGACGCCGCGTCGATCCGGAAGACCCTGGTCGACGCCGCGCGTGCGGCCTACCCGGACCACGAGACGTACGAGGTCAGCCCGCCCGAGGCCGCGATCCGCAAGGCCGTGAACCTGCTCGGCGAGGGCGACTCGATCCTCTGGGCCGGCCCTGGCCACCAGGACTACCGCGACATCGAGGGGGTCCGGACGCCCTACTCGGCACGTGACGAGGCCCGCCAGGCCCTCCGCGAGGCCGGCTGGGAGCCGAACTCCGGCCCGGCGGAGGAGATCCGATGATCGCCCTGACCCTCGCCGAGATCGCCGCCGCGATCGGCGGCGAGCTCGTCAGCGGTGCGCCGGAGCAGGTCGTCGACGGCAGCGTCGAGACCGACTCGCGCCTGGTCGGCGCCGGCAGCGTGTTCTTCGCCCTGCTCGGCGAGGAGACCGACGGCCACCGCTTCGTGCCGGACGCGGCAGAGGCCGGTGCGGCCCTGGTCGTGACCGAGCGCGCCGTCGCGCTGCCGGACGGGTCCGCCACCGCACAGGTCGTCGTGTCCGACGGGTACGCCGCCCTCGCCGCGCTCGCGCACGAGGTCGTCGCCCGCGTCCGCGCCTCGAGTGCCGACCGCGTGGACGACCAGGGTCGTCCGGCGCAGCTCCGCGTCGTCGGCATCACCGGCTCGAACGGCAAGACGAGCACCAAGAACATGCTCCGGACGATCCTCGAGCAGCACGGTGCGACCGTGGCGCCGCAGGGATCGTTCAACAACCACGTCGGCGCCCCCGTGTCGATGCTCCGCATCACCCACGACACCCGGTTCCTCGTGGTGGAGATGGGTGCGAGCGGCACGGGCCACATCGCCAAGCTCGTCTCGATCGCGGAGCCGGACGTCGGCGTCGTGCTCAAGGTCGGACTCGCGCACGCCGGCGAGTTCGGCGGCATCGAGGCGACGCAGCGTGCGAAGTCGGAGATGGTCACCGACCTGCCGGCCAGCGCGACGGCCCTGCTCAACGTCGACGACGACCGCGTCGCGTCCATGCGTGCGGTCACCGACGCGACCGTCGTCGGGTTCGGCACGTCCGCCGGGGCGGACTACCGCATCTCCGGCATCGAGACGGACCGCAGCGGCACGCGCTTCACGCTCACCGCCCCGCCCGTCCGGCCCGGAGGCGACGGTCTCGCCGACGCGACGGACCAGCCGGGAGGCACGACGCGCTTCCCCGAGACCGTCGACGTCCGCCTCGCCATCCTCGGCGAGCACCACGCGATGAACGCGTCGGCCGCCCTCACCGTGGCCCACCTCTGGGGCATCCCGCTCGCCGCCGGCGCCGAGGCGCTCGCGTCGATGACGCGAGCCGAGCGCTGGCGCATGGAGCTCCTCCAGGGCGGACCGGAGGGCGTGACCGTCATCAACGACGCGTACAACGCGTCGCCCGACTCGATGGCCGCGGCGCTCCGCACCCTGGCGCAGGTCGTGCGACCGGGGGAGCGCTCGGTCGCCGTGCTCGGCGAGATGGCCGAGCTCGGGGAGTTCTCGACGGAGGAGCACGACACCATCGGTCGGCTCGTCGTCCGTCTGAACATCGGGCAGCTCGTGGTCGTCGGACCCGGCGCCGCGCCGATCCACCAGGCCGCCACCCTCGAGGGATCGTGGGACGGCGAGTCCGTGTACATCGAGGACGTCGACGCGGCCGTCCACGCCCTGCAGGAGATGGTCCGCCCCGGCGACGTCGTCCTCGTCAAGTCCTCGAAGTCCGCCGAACTGCGATTCCTCGGCGACCGCCTCGGAGGTGTCACCGAATGATCGCGCTCCTCGTCGCCGGCGCCGTGGCGCTGGTGTTCACACTGCTGCTCACACCGCTGTTCATCAAGCTGTTCCACCGCCTCGGCTGGGGACAGTTCATCCGTGACGACGGCCCGCAGTCGCACCACACCAAGCGCGGGACGGCGACCATGGGCGGCATCGTCCTGATCATCGGCGCGGTGCTCGGCTACTTCGTCGGGCACCTGGTCGGCCGCGACTCGGTCACACTGTCCGGGCTGCTCGTGCTGTTCCTGATGGTCGGACTGGGGTTCGTCGGGTTCATCGACGACTTCCTCAAGGTGCGTCGGCAGCGGAGCCTCGGGCTCGGCGGCTGGGCCAAGGTCCTCGGCCAGGTCATCGTCGGCGTGGTGTTCGCCACCATCGCGCTCGTCGTGCCGACCGGCAACGGCAAGCCCCCGGCATCCACGATGATCTCCGCGATCCGCGACGTCCCGTGGCTCGACTTCATGGTGCTCGGCACCGTGATCGGCACCATCCTGTACCTCGCGTGGATCGTGCTGCTGACCGTCTCCACGTCGAACGGCGTGAACGTCGCCGACGGCCTGGACGGTCTCGCGACCGGATCGAGCATCCTGGCGATCGGCTCGTACGTCATCATCGGCTTCTGGCAGTCGAACCAGATCTGCGGTGGTGTCCGCCTCGACGAGAGCACCCGGAGCGCGTGCTACAGCACGTCGGACCCGCTCGACCTCGCCGTCGTCGCCGCCGCGGTGTGCGGTGGGCTGATCGGGTTCCTCTGGTACAACACGTCGCCCGCGCAGATCTTCCTCGGCGACACCGGCTCGCTCGGTCTCGGCGGCGCGCTGGCCGGCCTCGCCATCCTCAGCCGTACCGAGCTGCTGCTCATCCTGATCGGCGGCCTGTTCTTCATCGTCACCGGCTCGGTCATCCTGCAGCGTGCCTACTTCAAGATCACGCACGGCAAGCGCATCTTCCGGATGAGCCCGCTGCACCACCACTTCGAGTTGAAGGGGTGGGCCGAGGTGACCGTCGTCGTCCGGTTCTGGATCATCGCGGGACTCTGCGTCGCGGCCGGTGTCGGACTCTTCTACCTGGAGTGGATCGCCCGTGTCGGCTGACGCCCGCCTCGAAGGACTCGACAGCTGGTACGCCGAGGGATGGAAGGGCCTGCGCGTCGCGGTGCTCGGCCTCGGCTCGACCGGGTTCTCGGTCGCCGACACCCTCGTGGAGCTCGGCAGCGACGTCGTCGTCTACGCGCCCGACGGCCCCGCCGACACGGTGGAGCTGCTCGACGTCATCGGTGCGCGGTTCGAGCGCACTCCGCTCGACACCGTGCCGGCCGCGCTCGAGCAGCAGTCCCCGGACGTCGTGGTCGTGTCGCCCGGCCTGCCCCCGCACAACGCCTCGGTCCGCTGGTCGGTCGAGCACAGCACCGTCTGGGGCGACATCGAGCTCGCCTGGCGCGTGCGTGACAAGGTCGTCCGCGGGCCGATCGCCGCCCCCTGGGTCACCATCACCGGCACCAACGGCAAGACCACCACGACGCAGCTGACCACCGCGATGTTCGCCGCCGCCGGGCTCCGCGCGGTCGCGTGCGGGAACATCGGTGTGCCGGTGCTCGACGTCGTCCGCGACCCGGAGGGCTTCGACGTCCTGGTCGTCGAGCTCTCCAGCCACCAGCTGCACCACATGCCGACCACGGGCGACGGCGCGGTGGTGCCGCTCGCGAGTGCCTGCCTCAACATCGCCGACGACCACCTCGAGTGGCACGGCTCCGCCGAGGCCTACCGCGCCGCGAAGGCCAAGGTATACGAGCGCACCGTGATGGCCTGCGTCTACAACACCGCGGACGAGGCGACCCGTCGGATGGTCGAGGGAGCCGACGTCGTCGAGGGCTGCCGTGCGGTGGGCTTCACGCCCGGGGTGCCCGCGCCCGGGGACGTCGGGATCGTGGACGACGTGCTCTGCGACCGCGCCTTCACCGAGGACCGACGCAACAGCGCGCTCGAGCTCGCGACGCTCGCGGACCTCGAACAGGCCGGGCTCGCCAGCCCGCACATGACGATGAACGTGCTCGCCGCGGCCGCGCTCGCCCGCGCGGCCTCGGTCGAACCGGCGCACATCCGCTCCGCGGTGCAGGGCTTCCGCGCCGACCACCACCGCACGGAGCACGTCGCGACGGCGGACGGCATCGCCTGGGTCGACGACTCGAAGGCGACCAACCCGCACGCGGCGACCGCGTCCCTCGCGTCGTTCGAGACCGTCGTCTGGGTCGTCGGCGGCCAGTTCAAGGGCGTCGACATCGACGGCCTCGTCGAGCGCTTCGGCCCCGGCGCACGAGCAGTCGTCGTGATCGGCACGGACCGCACCCCCGTGCTCGAGGCATTCGCGCGACACGCGCCGGCGGTCCCGGTCCTGCAGGTCGAGGCGACGGACACTGATCAGGTCATGCCCGAGGCGGTCCGGCATGCCGCATCGGTCGCACGACCGGGCGACACGGTCCTCCTCGCCCCGGCTGCCGCGTCGTTCGACCAGTTCGACTCCTACGCCGACCGGGGGCGCCGGTTCGCGGCGGCGGTCCACGAGCACCTGGGAGGCACAGCCGATGGCGACCACGGATCTCCCGAGCGGCCGTAGCGGCGGCCGGACGACGGGCAGCGCCGGACAGACGGGCAGCGGAGGCGCGGAGCGCGATGCTGCCGCGCACGACGGCGCACCCCGCCGCGCACGCGGTGCCGTCGTCGCGGTGAAGAACGTCTTCGTCGCCGAGTCGAGCACCTTCTACACGATCCTGGGCGTCACGCTCTTCCTCGTCGTGTTCGGCGTGGTGATGGTCCTGTCGTCGTCCAGCGTCGAGCAGTACGCGGCCACCCACGACTTCTTCGGCGCCGCGTCCAAGCAGGGGCTCTACGCGGTGCTCGGCGTCCCGCTCATGCTCGTCGCCAGCCGCGTGCCGGCCCGGCTCTGGCGGAAGTGGGCCATGCGGATCCTCGCCGCGGCGCTCGTCCTGCAGCTGCTGGTCTACACGCCGCTCGGCATCGAGATCCAGGGAAACCGGAACTGGATCAAGCTCGGCTCGTTCAGCGCCCAGCCGTCCGAGGCCGTCAAGCTCGGCATCGCCCTGGCCGTCGGCGCGATCATCTACGTGAAGCGCGACCGACTGCGGGACTGGAAGGAACTGTTCGTCCCGGTCGGCATCGCGACGGTGCTGCCCCTCGGCATGGTGCTCCTCGGCGGTGACCAGGGCACCGCGATGATCATGCTGATCCTGCTGCTCGGCGCGCTCTTCATCGGGGGCGCGCGGGCCAAGCACCTGCTCGTCATCCTCGGGGCGGTGGCGGTCGTGCTGCCGTTCGTCACGATGGCGTCGGCGTCGCGGCAGTACCGCATCAACGCGTGGCTCTCCGGCTGCACCGACTCGAACCAGTACCAGGACCTGTGCTGGCAGCCCGTGCACGGCATGTGGGCGCTGGCCTCCGGCGGGGTGTTCGGCGTCGGCCTCGGCAACTCGAAGGCGAAGTGGTCGTGGCTGCCCGAGGCCGACAACGACTACATCTTCGCGATCATCGGCGAGGAACTGGGGCTCATCGGCGCCGTCGTGGTGCTGGCCCTGTTCATCGTGCTCGCCGTCAGCATGATCAAGGTGATCCGGCAGTCGGACGACCCGTTCGTGCGCACCGTCACCGGTGCGATCATGGCGTGGATCATCGGCCAGGCGCTCGTGAACATCGCGGTCGTGCTGGGTCTGCTGCCGGTGCTCGGGGTACCGTTGCCCCTCATCTCCGCCGGTGGCTCGGCCCTCATCATGACCCTGCTGGCGATCGGCGTCGTCCTGTCCTTCGCCCGTGAGCTGCCGGGCAAGGGCCGTCCGGCGGCCCCGAGCGGTGGCACCGCACGACAGAACGGAGTGCTCCGGTGAGCACCTACCTCTTCGCCGGCGGGGGCACCGCCGGTCACGTGAACCCGCTGCTCGCCGTCGCCGACCGGCTGACCGAGCAGGACCCCGACGCCCGGGTGCTCGTCCTCGGCACCGCGGAGGGGCTCGAGGCACGGCTCGTCCCGATGCGCGGCTACGAGCTGCTGACGATCCCGCGCCTGCCCTTCCCCCGGAAGCTCGACGCCCGTGCCCTCCGGTTCCCCGGCGGCTTCCTCGGGGCGGTGCGACGCACCGAGCGCTTCATCCGCGAGCACGACGTCGAGGTGGTCCTCGGCGTCGGCGGCTACGCGGCGGCTCCCGCGTACATCGCCGCGAAGCGGACCGGCACCCCGATCGTCGTGCACGAGCAGAACGCGAAGCCCGGACTCGCGAACCGGCTCGCCGCCCTGCTGACCCGTCACGTGGGCCTGACCTTCTCGAACACGCACCTGCGCCACGGCCGTCTGGTCGGGATGCCGCTCCGCAGGGAGATCGAGTCGCTCGACCGTCGGGCGTCGCGGGCCGAGGGCCTCGCCGAGTTCGGCCTCGACCCGGAGCGTCCGGTCCTGCTCGTCACGGGCGGCTCGTCCGGCGCGCGGAGCATCAACACGACGGTGAACCGTTCGGCGACGGCGATCGTCGACGCGGGCTGGCAGGTCCTGCACGTCGTCGGCGGCAAGTCCGACATCGGGCCGAGCGACCTCGACGGGTACCACGTGCTGCCGTACTGCGACCGGATGGACCTGGCTTACGCCGCGTCCGACTTCGTGGTGTCGCGGTCGGGTGCCGGCATGGTGTGTGAACTCACGGCGGTCGGACTGCCGAGCGTGCTCGTGCCGTACCCGGTCGGCAACGGCGAGCAGCGGCACAACGCGGCGGACGTCGTCGGTGCCGGGGGAGCGGTCCTCGTCGACGACGCGGCCTTCACGGACGAGTGGGTGACGTTCCAGCTGCTGCCGGTCCTGCGCGACCGGGCCCGGATCGCCGACATGGCCGTCCGTGCCGGCAGCGTCGGACACCGCGACGGCGCGGACCGGATGACGGCCCTCGTCCGCGAGGCGGCCGAGCGCAGCAGCGGAGCACGCCCGGACCGCAGCAGCGGAGCACGCCCGGACCGCAGCAGCGGAGCACGCCCGGACCGCAGCAGCGGAGCACGCCCGGACCGCAGCAGCGGAGCACGCCCGGACCGCACCAGCGGGCCCGGCGCGGACCGCACGAGCACCAGCACCACGGAGGAACGATGACCATCAAGCCGGACCTGACCCAGCCGATCCCGGACGACCTCGGCACGGTCCACTTCGTCGGCATCGGCGGCTCCGGCATGAGCGGCATCGCCCGGATGTTCCTGGCCGCCGGGCACCGCGTCACGGGCAGCGACTCCCGCGAGACCGCGACGACCGGCACGATGCGCGACCTCGGCGCCGAGGTGCACGTCGGCCACGACGCCGCGAACGTCGGCGACGCGGACACCGTCGTGGTCACGAGCGCCCTGTGGCCGGACAACCCCGAGCTCCTCGAGGCGCAGCGCCGCGGGCTCCCGGTCCTGCACCGGTCCCAGGCCCTCGCCGCGCTCATCGCCGACCACCGCCTGGTCGCGGTCGCCGGCGCACACGGCAAGACCACCTCGACGGGCATGATCGTCACCGCCCTGGTGGAACTCGGCCTCGACCCGAGCTTCGTCAACGGCGGCGTCATCCAGTCGCTCGGCACGAGCTCGGCCCCCGGCGGCAGCGACCTGTTCGTCGTCGAGGCGGACGAGTCCGACGGGTCCTTCCTGCTCTACGACGTCGCGGTCGCGCTCATCACGAACGTGGACGCCGACCACCTCGACCACTACGGCAGCGAGCAGGCCTTCATCGACGCGTTCGTCGAGTTCGCCGGGAAGGCGAGCGAGCGGATCGTCGTGTCGAGCGACGACGCCGGCGCGAAGCGCGTGACCGAGGGCGTGCGTGCCCGCGAGCACGCTCCGGAGATCGTCACGTTCGGCGAGGCCGCCGACGCCGACGTCCGCGTCGAGCGCATCGTCGAGGCGGCGAGCGTCGAGGTCGACCTCCGCGCCGACGGTCAGCACCACCACATGACGCTCCGCGTGCCCGGTCGGCACAACGCGGTGAACGCCGTCGGCGCCTTCGCGGTGCTCACCGGGCTGGGCGTCGAGCCCGCCGACGCCATCCGCGGCATCGAGGCGTTCGGCGGTACCGAGCGTCGCTTCGAGCTGCACGGCGTCGAGCGCGGGGTCTCGGTGTACGACGACTACGCACACCACCCCACCGAGGTGGCGGCCGCGCTGCGCTCAGCACGGAACGTCGTCGGCGACGGCCGCATCATCGCGATCCACCAGCCGCACCTCTACTCGCGCACCCGGCTCATGGCCGGCGACTTCGCCCGCGTGTACGAGGAGCTCGCCGACCACACGGTCGTGCTCGACGTCTTCGGCGCCCGCGAGGACCCGGAGCCCGGCGTCACCGGCGCCCTCGTCCAGGAGCGCTTCACGGACCAGTCCAAGGTCGAGTTCCTGCCCGACTGGGACGACGCCGCTGCCCGTGCGGCCGAGGTGGCCCGCGACGGCGACATCGTCATGACGCTGAGCTGCGGCGACGTGTACCGGATCATCCCGCAGGTCCTCGGTGCGCTCCGCCAGGACGGCGACGGGGACCGCGCGCGGTGAAGCGACCGGAGGGCTTCGACGGGCGTCCGGAGGAACCGGACGCCCCGGCCGACGACGCCCGCGCACCGCGGCAGCGTCGCGGTCGGCTGACCTCGTGGCGCGCGGGGCACGGAGCCGACCGTCACGGGCCGGCAGCGCACGGATCAGCGGGGCACGGATCAGCGGACGACGGCCGGGAGGCCCGCCCCGCGTCCGTGTCGTCGTCACCGGCAGACGGGTCGGTCGCCCCCACCGCCGCACCGGGTCCCGAGACGCGCTCCGCGGTCCGGACACCGGGAGCGGCGCCGACGCAGGCGTCGAGCCAGCGCGAGCGTGCGAGCACCCTCGCCGGCGCCGCCGGGCGGCGCCTCGGCGCCGGCTGGTCGAGCGTCGCCGAGCGCCTGCGCGAGTACACCCCGGACGAGGACCACGCGGGCAGCGGGGGCAGCGCGCGACCCTCCGGAGCGGGCGCGACCGCGGCCGACCCGACGACGGGCGGTGCCTCGGCGGGCGACGCGACCGGTGCGGACGACACGAGCGGCGTGGCCACGGTGACCGACGTGATCGACGCACACCGTGCTTCCCGGCCGTCCGCCGAGGACGCGCACAGCACCCCGATCGGCGCCGGTGTCCGAGCCGCCGAGACCGCCCGCGAGGCCCGCGTCGCGAAGCGCCGCCGTCGGCTGCTCGAACGCGCCGAGGTCCGACGGTTCACCCGTCGTGCACGACACCGTCGCGCCGCGTGGATCACCGCGGGTGCCGTGGTGGTCGTGTTCGGGGCATCCATCCTGGTCGCCGTCTACTCACCGCTGATGGCCCTGCGCACCATCGAGGTCCGCGGGACCGAACGGGTCGACGCGACCGCGCTGCGCCAGGCGCTCTCCGACCAGGTGGGCACGCCGCTCGCGCGCATCGACTTCGGCGAGGTCAAGCGCGACATCGCCGGGTTCCCGCTCATCGAGAGCTACGTGACCGAGGAGGTGCCGCCGCACACCCTCGTGGTGACCGTCACCGAACGGACGCCCGTCGTCGCCGTGCAGTCGGGCGACTCGTACGACCTGGTGGACCCGGCCGGCATCGTGGTGCAGTCCTCGCCGGACCGTCCCGAGGGGGTGCCGGTCGCCGACGTGCAGCGGGCCGAGCTCGGTTCGCCGGTGTTCCGGACGATGACCGAGGTGGTGCTGTCGCTGCCCTCCACGGTCCGTCGGCAGGTCACCGACGTCCGGGCGACGACCGCGGACGACGTGACGCTCACCCTGGACGACGGCTCGTCGGTCGTGTGGGGGAGCCCCGACGACTCGGACGCGAAGGCATCGCTCCTCGCGGCGCTCGTGGCGGACCACGCCTCGCGGGACCCGGGCACCAAGGTCGAGTTCGACGTCTCGGCCCCGGACAACGGGATCGTCCGTCCGGCACAGTGAGGACGAGCGGCCTCGACACCCGCGGCGCCGGGGCCGGGACGGCGGCGACGGCCGCGGCAGCGACGACGGCCCCGGCAGCAGCGACAGCGGGAATCTCGGCGACACGATCGGCGACACGCGGCGTGGCGGGGCGACAGCGCGCGGAGCGCACCCGTAGCGTCGTGGCAGCACCACAACTACCAGCAACGCCCCTGAACTTCAAGTAGAGGTTGAGGGTTCGACCGGAGGCCCGACTGACGTGACCACGAACCACAACTACCTCGCCGTCATCAAGGTCGTCGGCGTCGGCGGCGGCGGCGTGAACGCCGTGAACCGCATGATCGAGCTCGGCCTCCGCGGCGTCGAGTTCATCGCGATCAACACCGACGCGCAGGCACTCCTGCTCAGCGACGCCGACGTCAAGCTCGACGTGGGCCGCGAGATCACCCGCGGCCTCGGTGCCGGCGCGGACCCGGAGGTCGGCCGTCGTGCCGCCGAGGACCACGCTGAGGAGATCGAGGAGGCCCTCGCGGGTGCCGACATGGTCTTCGTCACCGCAGGCGAGGGTGGCGGGACCGGGACGGGTGGTGCGCCCGTGGTCGCCCGCATCGCGAAGTCGATCGGCGCGCTCACCATCGGTGTCGTCACGAAGCCGTTCAGCTTCGAGGGCAAGCGGCGGCAGTCGCAGGCCGAGAACGGCGTCGCGTCCCTGAAGGACGAGGTCGACACGCTCATCGTCGTCCCGAACGACCGCCTGCTCGAGATCAGCGACCGCGGCATCTCCATGGTCGAGGCCTTCGCGACCGCCGACCAGGTGCTGCTCGCCGGCGTCCAGGGCATCACCGACCTGATCACCACCCCCGGCCTCATCAACCTCGACTTCGCCGACGTGAAGAGCGTCATGCAGGGTGCCGGTTCGGCCCTCATGGGGATCGGCTCGTCCCGTGGTGCCGACCGTGCGATCAAGGCGGCCGAGCTCGCCGTCGCGTCGCCGCTCCTCGAGGCCTCGATCGACGGTGCGCACGGCGTGCTGCTGTCGATCCAGGGCGGGTCGAACCTCGGCATCTTCGAGATCAACGACGCCGCCCGTCTGGTGCAGGAGGCCGTCCACCCCGAGGCGAACATCATCTTCGGTGCGGTCATCGACGACACCCTCGGCGACGAGGTCCGTGTGACCGTCATCGCCGCGGGCTTCGACGGCGGCGAGCCGGGCGCTCAGCAGAAGGAGCGGCGCTCCAGCTGGGTCGACCCGGAGTCCGGCGCATCGGCCTCGGCCGGCGCTGCCGGTACCGGTGTGATCGAGGACACCGCGACGAGCGCGCCGTCCTGGTCGACGCAGGAGCACGAGGCGCCCGTGCGTCGCGCTGCCGACCCGGCCTTCGACGACGACGACGAGCTCGACGTCCCCGACTTCCTGAAGTAACCCGTCCCGTGGCAGGTGATCCGCGCCTCCCGTCCGTCGAACCTGACGGACCGGAGGCGCGTCTCGCGTCCGTCCGCGGGGCCGTCGCCGACGCCGCCCGGTCTGCCGGCCGCTCGGTCGACGACCTGACGCTCGTCGTCGTGACGAAGTACCACCCGGCCTCGCTGGTGCGGCAGCTCGCCGCGCTCGGCGTCACCGACGTGGGGGAGAACCGGCACCAGGAGGCGCAGGCCAAGGCAGCCGAGCTCGCCGACCTCGACCTGACCTGGCACTTCGTCGGGCAGCTGCAGTCGAAGAAGGCCCGGCAGGTGCGCCGCTACGCCGACGTCGTGCAGTCGCTCGACCGCGACTCGGTCGTCGACGCCTTCGCGCCCACCGAGACCGAGCCGGACCCGCGGGTGGTCGACGGCTTCGTGCAGGTCAACCTGACCGACGACCCCGGTCGCGGGGGCGTGCGACCGGCCGACGTCGACGCCATGGTCGAGCGGGTCCTCGCCACCGGCACGATCCGACTGCGCGGGGTGATGGCGGTCGCGCCGCTCGACGAAGAGCCCCGTCGGGCCTTCGCACGACTGCGCGGGATCTCGTCGCGGGTCGTCGCACTCGCCCCCGACGCCACCGACATCTCGGCGGGGATGAGCGGCGACTTCGCCGAGGCGATCGCCGAGGGCGCGACACACCTCCGGATCGGGACCGCAATCACGGGAAACCGGCCGGCCGCGCCCTAGCCTCGTTGCAGGGCACCACGAGCACCGACCTCCGGAGGAACCATGGCGAACCCGCTCAAGAAGACGATGGTCTACCTCGGCCTCGCGGACGAGGAACTGTACGAGGACGAGCAGCAGCAGGCGGCCGCACCGACGCGCCAGGCCGCCGCCCCCGCAGCGGCTCCCGCGGCAGCGCCGGCTGCCCAGGCCCCGGCTGCCTCCGCACCCGCCGCCGCGGCGCCGGCAGCAGCCCCGGCCGCCGCCCCCGCCGAGCCCAAGACGCACACCCACCAGCGCGGCGCCCAGGTCACCCCGCTCCGCCGCTCGCACACGACCGCACAGAAGGCGACCCCGGTCCAGGAAATGAACGAGATCCTCACCGTCCACCCGCGCGAGTACAAGGACGCCCAGTCCATCGCCGAGAGCTTCCGCGACGGCATCCCCGTCATCATCAACCTCTCGCAGATGACCGAGTCGGACGCCCGCCGCATGATCGACTTCGCGTCGGGACTGTCGCTCGGCCTCTACGGCAAGATCGAGCGCGTGACGAACAAGGTCTTCCTGCTCTCGCCGGCCCACGTCGCGGTGAGCGGTGAGCCTGCTGAGGTAGAGTCCGACATCGAGGCGTCCTTCTTCGCCCAGTCCTGAGCCGGAGCCCGGTTCACCCCGCCCCGTGCGGTCGCCGTGACGGCGGACGCACCCGAGCCGAGCGAGCCCCATCGTGTCACTGGTCTTCGGGATCCTCTCCTTCGCCCTCCTGCTCTACTTCTTCGTGATGTGGGGCCGGTTCGCGTTCGACATCGTGCAGGCGTACAACCGCACCTGGCGTCCCCGGGGCGCGATGCTCGTGGTCGCCGACGTCGTCTACACGCTCACCGACCCGCCGATCCGGTTCGTCCGTCGACTGCTCCCGCCGCTGCGGCTGGGTCCGGTCGCGCTCGACTTCGGTTGGACGATCGTCATGCTCGTGGTGATCATCCTCCGGGTGATCGTCGGCGGACTCGCCCGCGGTTTCTGAGCAGCACACCGCCGCGACACGCGCCGCGCCGCGGTCAAGGTCACGGTTCCGATCCGGCCCCGGTGTACGGTGGTCGGGATCGATGTCCGCTCCGGTGGACATCCGCACCGCTCGTCGCGGCTGGTAGATTCGGTCGCGACTCAAGTGGTTCCACACGTTCAGCAGTTCTATTGAGGTGACGGCAATGGCTTTGACGCCGGAAGACGTAGTCAACAAGCGGTTCCAGCCGACGAAGTTCCGCGAGGGCTACGACCAGGACGAGGTCGACGACTTCCTGGACGAGGTCGTCGTCGAGCTCCGCCGCCTGACGGCCGAGAACGACGAGCTCCGCCAGCGCCTGCAGGCAGCCGAGTCGGCGCCGAAGTCGGCCGCGGCCGAGCAGCCCGTCGAGCAGCAGCCCGAGTCGACCCCCGAGCCCGAGCCGGCTCCCGTCGCCGCCGCTCCGGAGCCCGCGCCGGTCGCCGCCGCCGCTCCGGCCCCGTCGACCGTCCCGGCCGACGAGGACACCGAGGGCACCACGAACCTCCTGACGCTCGCGCGCCGCCTGCACGAGGAGCACGTCCGCGAGGGCATCGAGAAGCGCGACGCACTCATCGCCGAGGGCACCGCACAGGCCGCCCGCCTGGTCTCCGAGGCCGAGGCGAAGCAGCGCCAGATCATCGCCGACACCGAGAACACCAACCGCCAGCGCGTCGCGGTCCTCGAGGGCGAGCAGCGTCAGCTCGAGGGCAAGATCGACGAACTCCGCACCTTCGAGCGCGACTACCGTGCGCAGCTCAAGAGCTACATCCAGGGTCAGCTCGCCGAGCTCGACGGGTCCGGCTCGCAGGAGTCCGGCCTCACCCCGGCGCCCGCCTCGGCGCAGGGCTTCGGCAACTGACGTTGGTCAGACCAGCACCGACGGCGAAGGTCAGTGTCCGCGCGATCGCGGCACTGGCCTTCGCCGCTGTCGTCGTGGTGGCGCTCGACCAGGGCGTGAAGGCACTCGTCGTCGCGAACCTGCCGTACGGTCAGGCCGTCCCGGTCCTCGGTGACGCGCTGCAGCTGCTGTACGTCCGGAACCCCGGCGCCGCGTTCTCGTTCGCGGTCAACATGACGTGGGTGTTCTCGATCGTGTCGACGGCGGTCGTCGTCGCCATCATCGTGTTCGCCCGGCGCATCCGGTCGATGTGGTGGGCGATCGTGCTCGGCATGCTGCTCGGCGGTGCGCTCGGCAACCTGCTCGACCGGCTCTTCCGTGAGCCGGGCTTCGGCCGCGGTCACGTGGTCGACTTCATCTCCACGCCGTGGATGATGCCCGCGATCTACAACATCGCCGACTCGTTCATCTGCGTGAGCATGGTCGTGTTCGTGCTGCTCGTGATCCTCGGGGTGAACCTCGACGGCACCCGCGCGTTGTCCGCGAAGCAGCAGCGCGCTGCCGACGCGGCCGCCCGATCGGACGCGGCCGACGGGGCGGAGGCTCCCCGTGCCTCCCGTCCGGTGGTCGCGGAGCCGGACCCGCGTGCGCCGCGCGACGGCCGCGACGTCCTCGGGCACGACGCGACGTGAGCGAACAGCGTTCCCTGCCCGTGCCGGACGGTCTCGCCGGCGAGCGGGTCGACGCGGCCATCGCGAAGCTGCTCGGGTTCTCGCGGTCCTTCGCGGCCGAGGTCGTCGCGGCCGGTGGCGTCCGGGTCGACGGCGTCGAGGTCGGCAAGTCCGACCGGCTGCACGCCGACTCGTGGCTCGAGGTCGAGTGGTCGCCGAAGGAACCCCCGCGCATCGTGCCCGTCGAGGTGCCCGGCATGCGGATCGTGCACGACGACGAGGACATCGTCGTCGTCGACAAGCCGATCGGCGTCGCCGCGCACCCGTCGCCCGGCTGGGACGGGCCGACCGTCCCCGGTGGGCTCGCCGCCGCTGGCTTCACGATCGCGACCTCCGGCGCCGCCGAGCGCGCGGGCATCGTGCACCGGCTCGACGTCGGGACCTCGGGCCTGATGGTCGTCGCGAAGACCGAGCTGGCGTACACGCACCTGAAGCGGGCGTTCAAGGAGCGCACGGTCGACAAGGTCTACCACGCGCTGGCGCAGGGGCACCCCGACCCGACTGCGGGGACCATCGACGCCCCGATCGGTCGGCACCCGTCGAGCGACTGGAAGTTCGCGGTCACGGCGGACGGCAAGCCGAGCGTGACGCACTACGAGACCCTCGAGGCCTTCCGGTCGGCGAGCCTGCTCGAAGTGCACCTGGAGACCGGGCGGACGCACCAGATCCGCGTGCACATGGCGGCGACGAAGCACCCGCTCGTCGGCGACACGATGTACGGCGCGGACCCGGTGCTGGCGTCGGAGCTCGGGCTGACGCGGCAGTGGCTCGACGCGGTCCGGCTCGGGTTCGAGCACCCGCGCACGGGGGAGTGGGTCGAGTTCGAGGCGTCCTACCCCGACGACCTGCAGGAGGCGCTCGACCGCATCCGCGCCGCATCGGCGTAGGCCGGCGGGGCCGGCGGCGCCGGCGCGCTCTTCCGGTCGCACGACATGCCGCTCGCGGTCGTTCCGGTCGCACGACATGCCGTGCGGTGGGGAAGTGAGCGGCAGGTCGTGCGACCTGAGCGGGCCGGCCGTCGTGCCCATCGTGCGTTGCGTGCGGCCGGGAGGCGCGTGGCGGGGCCGCCCCGTGCCTCCCGTCCGTCGTCGGGTCACGTCTGCCGGCCTCGACGTCGTCGAGCGGGCAGGATCCGTCACGGTCGGCGGCATCAGCCGACGCGTTCCGCCCGCTCGGCGAGCCGCCTGCGGCGTGTCACGCCCGCTCGCGCGGCGGGACCGCCGGGCACCCGGCGCCGGGCACGCCGGACACGCGGGGGACGTCGGTGCTGCCGGTTAGGCTTGTCCCGCCCCGCAGCAGTCCCCGTCGAAACCGGAGGTCCCGTGTCGGATTCCGACTCCTTCGTCCACCTGCACGTGCACAGTGAGTACTCGATGCTCGACGGCGCCGCCCGGTTGAGCGACCTGGTCGCCGAGACCGCCGCGCAGGGCATGCCGGCCGTCGCGGTCACCGACCACGGCAACATGTTCGGCGCGTTCGAGTTCTGGAAGGCGGCGAAGGCCGGCGGGGTCAAGCCCATCATCGGGACCGAGGCGTACATCACGCCCCGCACGCACCGGTCGGACAAGACTCGTGTGCGCTGGGGCGACGGCGGCGGGGACGACGTGTCCGGCTCGGGCGCGTACACGCACATGACGATGTTCGCCGAGAACACCACGGGCATGCACAACCTGTTCCGGCTGTCGAGCCGGGCGTCGATCGAGGGCTACTACTTCAAGCCCCGCATGGACATCGAGCTCCTCGACCAGTACCACGAGGGGATCATCGCGACGACGGGCTGTCCCTCCGGCGAGATCCAGACGCGCCTCCGCCTCGGCCAGTACGACGAGGCGCTCAAGGCTGCGGCGGACTACCGCGACATCTTCGGCAAGGACAACTACTTCGCCGAGATCATGGACCACGGGCTCGAGATCGAGCGCCGGGTGATCGAGGACGTCGTCCGGATCTCGAAGGACCTCGGTATCCCGTTGGTCGGCACGAACGACCTGCACTACACGCACTCGCACGACGCGAAGTCGCACGCGGCGCTCCTCTGCGTCCAGTCCGGCTCGACCCTCAACGACCCGAACCGCTTCAAGTTCGACGCCGACGAGTTCTACCTGAAGACCCCGCAGCAGATGCGGCACGTCTTCCGCGACCACCCCGAAGCCTGCGACAACACGCTGCTCATCGCCGAGCGGTGCGACGTCGAGTTCGACACCGCGGCGAACTACATGCCGAAGTTCCCGGTGCCCGAGGGTGAGACCGAGCACTCCTGGTTCGAGAAGGAGGTCGCGAAGGGCCTGCAGTACCGGTACCCGGACGGCATCTCGAAGGAGGTCCAGGACCGCGCCGACTACGAGGTCGGGATCATCAACCAGATGGGCTTCCCGGGCTACTTCCTGGTGGTCGCCGACTTCATCAACTGGTCGAAGAACAACGGCATCCGCGTCGGTCCGGGCCGTGGTTCCGGTGCCGGCTCGATGGTGGCGTACGCAATGCGCATCACCGACCTCGACCCGATCCGGCACGGGCTGATCTTCGAGCGCTTCCTCAACCCGGACCGCGTCTCGATGCCCGACTTCGACGTCGACTTCGACGACCGGCGCCGCGGTGAGGCGATCAAGTACGTCACCGAGAAGTACGGGTCGGCGCGCGTCGCGCAGATCGTCACGTACGGCACCATCAAGGCGAAGCAGGCGCTCAAGGACTCCTCGCGCGTCCTCGGCTTCCCGTTCGGCATGGGCGAGAAGCTCACGAAGGCGATGCCGCCGCCCGTGATGGGCAAGGACATCCCGCTCACCGGGATCTTCGACAAGGACCACCCCCGGTACAAGGAGGCGGTCGACGTCCGGACGGTCGTCGAGACCGACCCCGAGGCGAAGACCGTCTTCGACACCGCGCTCGGGCTCGAGGGCCTGAAGCGCCAGTGGGGCGTGCACGCCGCCGGTGTGATCATGTCGAGCGAGCCGCTCATCGACATCATCCCGGTGATGAAGCGCGAGCAGGACGGCCAGATCGTCACGCAGTTCGACTACCCGGCAGCGGAGTCGCTCGGCCTGATCAAGATGGACTTCCTGGGTCTCCGGAACCTGACGATCATCAGCGACGCCCTCGACAACATCAAGTCGAACCGGGGCATCGAGCTCGACCTCGAGACGATGGGCCTCGAGGACGAAGCCGCCTACCAACTGCTGCAGCGCGGGGACACCCTGGGCGTGTTCCAGCTCGACGGCGGCCCGATGCGTGGTCTGCTCCGCCTGATGAAGCCGGACAACTTCGAGGACATCTCCGCGCTCATCGCCCTGTACCGACCGGGCCCCATGGGTGCGAACTCGCACACGAACTACGCGCTCCGCAAGAACGGCGAGCAGGCGATCACGCCGATCCACCCGGAGCTCGAGGAGCCCCTGCAGGACATCATCGGCACGACCTACGGCCTGATCATCTACCAGGAGCAGGTCATGGCCATCGCGCAGAAGGTCGCCGGGTTCTCGCTCGGCCAGGCGGACATCCTCCGTCGCGCGATGGGCAAGAAGAAGAAGTCCGAGCTGGACAAGCAGTACGCGGGCTTCGAGAAGGGCATGCAGGACAACGGCTACTCGGCCGCGGCGATCAAGACGCTCTGGGACATCCTGCTGCCGTTCTCCGACTACGCGTTCAACAAGGCGCACTCCGCCGCGTACGGCGTGGTGTCGTTCTGGACGGCCTACCTCAAGGCGCACTACCCGGCCGAGTACATGGCGGCGCTGCTGACCAGCGTCGGTGACGCCCGCGACAAGCTCGCGCTGTACCTCAACGAGTGCCGCCGGATGGGCATCCGGGTCATGCCGCCGGACGTCAACGAGTCGATCGGCTTCTTCGCGGCCGTCGGCGACGACATCCGCTTCGGCATGGGTGCGATCCGCAACGTCGGCTTCAACGTCGTCGACGACATCGTGCAGGCCCGGACGGAGAAGGGCGCGTTCGAGTCGTTCCACGACTTCCTGCGGAAGATCCCGATCTCGTCGGCGAACAAGCGGACGGTCGAGTCGCTCATCAAGGCCGGTGCCTTCGACGAGTTCGGCGACACCCGACGTGCGCTCGTCGAGATCCACGAGGGTGCGGTCGAAGGCGCCGTGAAGGTGAAGCGCGACGAGGCCAACGGCAACGTCGGGTTCGACTTCGACTCGCTGTTCGCCGAGGTCGCCGAGGAGACGCCCGCGTCCGCGCCGGTGTCCCAGGTGCCGGACCGGCCCGAGTGGTCGAAGCGCGACAAGCTCGCCTTCGAGCGGGACATGCTGGGGCTGTACGTGTCCGACCACCCGCTCGCCGGCCTCGAGATCGAACTGGCGAAGCACCAGTCGATCACCATCGCCGACCTCATCGCCGCCGACGACGGCATCGAGGGCGAGACGGTCACGGTCGCCGGGCTGCTGACCAGCGTGCAGCACCGCGTCGCGAAGTCGAGCGGCAACCCGTACGGCATCGTGCAGATCGAGGACTTCGGCGGCGAGATCGGCGTGATGTTCCTCGGCAAGACCTACCAGGAGTTCGGACCGTCCCTGGTGGCGGACTCGATCGTGGTGCTCCGCGGCAGGGTCAACGTCCGCGACGACGGCAAGGCCCTGCACGCGGTCAGCATGTTCCAGCCGAACGTCGGCGACGCGATGGGGTCCGGACCGCTGACGCTGTCCCTGCCCGAGCGCCAGGCGACGACGTCGACGGTGACCGAGCTCGCCGCCGTGCTCGGCCGACACCAGGGCGAGACCGAGGTGCGGCTCCGGCTGCTCAAGGACGACGTCGCCCGAACGTTCGAGCTGCCGTTCCCGGTGAACCTGACGCCCGACCTGTTCGGCGAGCTGAAGAGCCTGCTCGGGCCGCGCTGCCTGGTCTAGGCACCGACGTGACCGTCCCCGGAGCACCGCCGCCCTCGGCCGCGGTGCTCCGGGCGTTCGGCGTGGGGGAGCGACGACCGCTGCTCCTGCCCGGTGGGGAGGGCACGACGTGGCGGGCCGACAGCATCGTCCTGCGTCCGCACGGTGACGTCCGGGAGGCACGGTGGCGGTCCGCCACGCTGGCCCGCCTCGCGCACACCGCTCGGTTCCGCACGCCGCGACCGGTCCCGAGCGCCGACGGCGGTTGGCTCGTGGACGGCTGGGAGGCCTGGGCGTGGCTGCCCGGCGCGACCGACCCGACCCGCGTCGAGGACGTCCTCGCCGCGGGCGCTGCCTTCCACCGCGCGGTCGCGCACCTGCCCCGTCCGGCGTTCCTCGACCTGGCCGACGACCCGTGGAGCCGGGCGGACCGGCTCGTCTGGGGACCCGAGGCCCTGCCGTCGGAGCCGCTGCTCGACCGGCTCGCCGCGGGCTTCCACCCCGTCGGCGCACGGTCGCAGCTGGTGCACCGTGACCTGCTCGGGAACGTGCTCTTCGCACCGGGGGAACCACCGACCGTGTTCGACTGGGCGCCCACGTGGCGGCCGGTGGGCTTCGCCGCCGCGGTCGCCGCCGTCGACGCGGTGTGCTGGCACGGGGTGCCGATCGGACGGCTCCCGACGCTCGGACAGCTGCCGACCGTGGCCGAGTGGTCCGTGTCCGAGTGGCCGCAGCTGCTCGTCCGCGCGCTGGCGTTCCGCGTGCTCGTCCTGCAGCTGCTCGGGGCGTGGGACGACGACCAGGCCGCGCACCACCGTCCCCTCGCGGAGGCGCTGCTGTCAGGCGCCGCCGGTACGCTGGACGCCTGATGATGCAGCGAATCGACCTCCGCGGCGGCCTGCCCGCTCGTGCCGACCTCCTCCGCCTCATGCCGCGTGCCGTCGGTGACGTCTCCCACGCCGTCGACGCCGCGCGCGAGCTCGTGGACGCGGTCCGGCAGCACGGGGCCGCGGCGCTCCGCGAGCAGGCGGAGCGCTTCGACGGGGGAGCGCCGGAGCACGTCCGGGTCCCCGCCGCCGAGATCGCCGCGGCCGTCGCCGGCCTGACCCCCGAGCTGCGCGAGGCCCTGGACGAGGCGATCCGCCGCGTCCGGGCCGCGAGCGCCGCGCAGGTCCCCGCCGGATCGGTCACGTGCCTGGCCGACGGCGCCGAGGTCCACCAGCGCTGGCAGCCGATGCGACGGGTCGGCCTCTACGTGCCGGGTGGCAAGGCCGTCTACCCGTCGAGCGTCGTCATGAACGTGGTTCCCGCGCAGGTCGCCGGCGTCGGGTCGATCGCCCTGGTCTCCCCGCCGCAGCGCGACCACGGCGGGCGGGTGCACCCGACGATCCTCGCCGCCGCCGGACTGCTCGGCATCGACGAGGTCTACGCGATGGGCGGCGCCGGCGCGGTCGGCGCGCTGGCGTACGGCGTGCGCGAGATCGGCCTCGAGCCGGTCGACCTGGTCACCGGACCGGGGAACAACTTCGTCGCCGCGGCCAAGCGACTGGTGCGCGGGGTCGTCGGCATCGACTCCGAGGCCGGGGCCACCGAGATCCTCGTCATCGCGGACGACACCGCGGACGCTGGCTACGTCGCCGCCGACCTGGTGAGCCAGGCCGAGCACGACGAGCAGGCGGGCAGCGTCCTGGTGACCACGTCGTCCGCGTTCGCCGACGCGGTCGAGGCGGCGATCCCGGAACGGGTGGCGGCGCTGGGGACGGCTGCGCGCCTCCAGACCGCACTCGACGGACCGCAGTCCGCGGTCGTGCTGGTCGACTCGCTGGCCGACGCCGCGACCGTGAGCAACGCGTACGGGCCGGAGCACCTGGAGATCCAGACCGCCGACGACGACGCCGTGCTGGCCGACATCGACGCGGCCGGTGCCGTGTTCGTCGGGCCGAGCACGCCGGTGAGCCTCGGGGACTACCTGGCGGGGTCGAACCACGTGCTGCCGACCGGCGGTCAGGCGCGCTTCGGGTCGGGTCTGTCGGCCTCGACGTTCCTCCGGCCGCAGCAGGTCATCCGGTACACGCCCGCGGCCCTGGCCGAGGTCGCGCCGCACATCGTGGCGCTCGCGACCGAGGAGCAGCTGCCCGGGCACGGGGCCGCCGTCACGGAGCGGACCGCCCGGGCCTGAGCGCGGGCCGTCGTCCACAGGGTCGTCACCGCGCCCTGTGGACGCCGTCGAGCCGATAGCCTGGGGGACGACATGTTCTGCCCCTTCTGCCGCCACCCGGACTCCCGCGTCGTCGACTCCCGCACGAGCGACGACGGCACCTCGATCCGTCGCCGCCGCCAGTGCCCGAACTGCGGGCGCCGGTTCTCGACGACCGAGACCGCCTCGCTCAACGTCGTGAAGCGGAACGGCGTCACCGAGCCGTTCAGCCGCGACAAGATCGTCTCCGGCGTCCGCAAGGCGTGCCAGGGCCGGCCGGTGACCGACGGCGACCTGGCCGTGCTCGCGCAGCGCGTCGAGGAGACCGTGCGCTCGTCGGGATCGAGTCAGATCGACGCGAACGACATCGGCCTCGCCATCCTCGCGCCGCTCCGCGAGCTCGACGAGGTCGCCTTCCTGCGCTTCGCGAGCGTGTACCAGGCCTTCGACACGCTCGAGGACTTCGAGGACGCGATCGCACAGCTGCGCCGCGACCACCAGGCGGCCGGAGCCGGCGCGTCCGGCGGCACCGAGTCGGGCAGCAGCGCATGAGCGGGATCGTGGAGCGCGTCGTCCGCAACGGGTACGCCGTCGTCTTCCGGACCGTGTTCGCGAACATGGACCCGGAGCGGGCGCACCACATCGCCTTCGCGGTGATCCGCGCGCTGCCGAAGGTGCCGTTCCTGAGCGGGACGATCGAGCGCTACGCCAGGCCCTCGGCCGCCGACGGCATCACGACGATGGGCATCCACTTCCCCTCGCGCTTCGGCCTCGCAGCCGGGTTCGACAAGGACGCCAAGGGCATCGCCGGACTCGGACTGCTCGGGTTCGGGCACGTCGAGGTCGGCACGATCACGGCGAAGGCGCAGCCCGGCAACGAGAAGCCGAGGCTGTTCCGGCTCATCCGCGACAGGGCGCTCGTCAACCGGATGGGCTTCAACAACCACGGCGCCGCCCGGGCCGCCCGGCGCCTCGAGCGCGCACGGCGTCACCCCGGCCGACCGGTCATCGGCGTGAACATCGGCAAGAGCCGGGTCGTCGCGGTCGAGGACGCGGTCGACGACTACCTCGAGTCGACCCGTCTGCTCGCGCCGTTCGCGGACTACCTCGCGGTGAACGTCAGCTCGCCGAACACCCCAGGGCTCCGCGGACTGCAGGAGGCAGACCAGCTCCGGCCGCTGCTGACCGCCGTGCGTGATGCCGCTGGTCGGACGCCGGTGCTGGTGAAGATCGCGCCCGACCTGACCGACGAGCAGATCGACGCCATCGCCGGACTCGCGGTGGACCTCGGGCTCGCCGGGATCATCGCGAACAACACCACGATCGCGCGCTCCGGCCTGACCACGCCGGACGCCGAGGTCGAGGCGATGGGGGCCGGCGGGCTGTCCGGCGCGCCGATCGCCGCCCGGTCGCTCGAGGTCCTGCGCCGGGTGCGCGCCGCGGTGCCGCAGGAGTTCTGCGTGGTCGCCGTCGGTGGCGTGACGAGCGAGCAGGACGTGCAGGACCGCGTCGACGCGGGTGCCACGCTCGTGCAGGGCTACACGGCGTTCCTCTACGAGGGGCCGACCTGGGCGATGCGCATCAACCGCCTGCGTCGTCGGCGGCTGCGGCGCGCAGCGCGGTAGTCGCCGCACGCCGCCGACCCGGTCCCGCTCCGGTCGCACGACCTGCCGACCCGGTCCCGCTCCGGTCGCACGACCTGCCGACTCATGCCGTTCACGGTGCAGGACATGCCGCTCACGTTCGTCGTGGACGGCATGTCCTGCGACCTGGACTCGCGCGCCCGGGAACGACGAAGCGCCGCCCGGCTCGGCCGGACGGCGCTCGTGCGGTGGTGCCTAGAGCGAGGGGTACTGCCCGCGGCGCACCTGCGGCTTCGGCAGGCGCAGGAAGCGCAGCTGCCACGCCCGCGTCAGGATGTAGAGGAAGGTCCCGCGCTGCATCTCGCCGAACTTCGCCGTGATCTTCTTGCGGAGCGACAGCCAGAGCACGATGCAGTCGAGCACGAACAGTGCCACGAACGCCCACACCAGCAGCAGCGAGTACGACGCCAGGACCGTCTGCGCCGCGGCGAACCCGACGATCAGGAACAGCACGAGCACGGGCATCATGACCTCGCCCACGTTCCAGCGCGCGTCGATCCAGTCGCGGACGAACTTCCGCTGCTCGCCCTTGTCCTTCGCGGGGAGGTAGCGCTCCTCGCCGTTGGCCATGCCGAGGCGGGCCTTCTCGCGCTCGGTGTTGAGGCGCGCGCGGGCGGCCTTCTTGTCCTGCGGGCTGTTGCCGACGAGCGGGCGACGGTTGGCGGCCTCGCGCTCGCGACGTGACGGCGTCGGACGACCCTTGCCGGCCTCGAGGAGTTCCTCGTCCGACGGGGTGACGGTCGTGTTGGTCTTGGGGGCTGCCTTCGCCACGGTGCGTTCCTGACTGCGGTTGCGTGCTGGATCTCCTCTAGATTACGGGACATGACCGACACCGACCAGCACAGCCCCGCGACCGACCCCGCGCTCCTCGAAGCCCTCCGCGAACACGTGCAGGGAGGCCTGCCGACCACGATCGCGGACCTCTCCGCACTGGTCCGGCTGCCGTCGGTGTCCTGGTCGGCGTTCGACCCGGCGCACGTGCAGGCGAGTGCCGAGGCGGTCGCGGACCTGGCCCGGTCGACGGGGATCTTCGCCGACGACGCCGTCCGCATCGTCCGGTCTGCGGTCGCGGGGGAGACGGCCGGGGCCGAGGAGGCCGGCCGCGAGCTCGGGCAGCCCGCCGTCCTGGCGGTGCGTCCCGCCCGCAACGGGAAGCCGACCGTCATGCTCTACGCGCACCACGACGTGCAGCCGCAGGGCGACGACGCGCTGTGGGAGACCCCGCCCTTCGAGCCGACGCTCCGCGGCGACCGGCTGTACGGTCGCGGTGCCTCGGACGACAAGGCCGGTGTGATGACCCACATCGCGTCGCTCCGCGCCCTGCACGCGCAGTTCGGCGACGACCTCGACCTCGGCGTCGTGCTCTTCGTCGAGGGCGAGGAGGAGTTCGGCTCCCGGTCGTTCCGCACCTTCCTCCGGGAACAGAAGGATCACCTGGCTGCCGACGTCATCGTGGTGGCCGACAGCGACAACTGGTCGGTCGACGTGCCCTCGATCACGGTCTCGCTCCGCGGCAACGTCACGTTCCGTGCGACGCTCACGACGCTCGAGCACGCGAGCCACAGCGGCATGTTCGGCGGCGCGGCCCCGGACGCGATGATCCCGATGGTGCGTCTGCTCGCCTCGCTGCACGACGACGACGGCTCGGTCGCCGTCGAGGGGCTCTCCGCGTACGACGCCGACGTCCCCGAGCGTTCGGAGGCCGAGCTCGCCACGGACGCCGCGCTGCTCGAGGGTGTGCAGCCGGTCGGGACGGGACCGGTGCTCTCGCGCATGTGGTTCCAGCCGTCGATCACCGTGACGGGCATGGACGTGCCGAGCGTCGCGAACGCGTCGAACACGCTGCTGCCGAACGTCGCGGCTCGTGTCTCCGTGCGCGTGGCCCCTGGCCAGTCCGCCACGGACGCGTACGCGGCCGTCGAGCGGCACCTCCGCGCGCACGTGCCGTTCGGCGCGAGGCTCGACATCACGGAGGTCGACACCGGCGACGGCTTCCTGGTCGACACGGCCGGCTGGGCCGTGCGGGAGGCACGCACCGCCATGCACGAGGGCTGGGGCGCGCCCGCGGTCGAGCAGGGCATCGGCGGCTCGATCCCGTTCGTGTCCGACCTCGCCGCGGAGTTCCCCGAGGCGCAGATCCTGGTCACCGGCGTCGAGGACCCGGACACCCGCGCGCACAGCCCGAACGAGTCGCAGCACCTGGGCGTGCTGCACCGCGCGATCGCGTCCGAGACGATCCTGCTGGCGCGGCTCGCGACGCGCGCCTGACCGGGGGAGCGGCGCGGGACGCGACCGGGCCGGTGAGCGACCGGGACGGTGCCGCGCCGCGACGGTGACGGGCCGGAGCAGTGACGGGCGGGAGGCCCGTGGCGACCTCGCCACGGGCCTCCCGCCCGTCGTCCGGTGCCGCCCTGTGGACGGCGCGCCCGTCCTGTCGGCTCCCGTGCTTACAATCGACCCAGGCGCGGTGACCGACACCGCCCGGAGGGAGACGCGCGGATGAGCGACACCATCATCGACAACGCACCGGCGACGGACGCACGCTCGCACGGCGTCGCGCTCAGCGACGCGGCGGCGGCGAAGGTGGCGAGCCTGCTGGAGCAGGAGGGCCGCGACGACCTCCGCCTGCGCCTCGCGGTCCAGCCCGGCGGCTGCTCGGGCCTGATCTACCAGCTCTACTTCGACGAGCGGCTGCTCGACGGTGACGCCACCGCCGAGTTCGGCAGCGGTGTCGAGGTCGTCGTCGACAAGATGAGCGTGCCGTACCTCGACGGTGCGACGATCGACTTCGAGGACACCATCCAGAAGCAGGGCTTCACCATCGACAACCCCAACGCGCAGGGCAGCTGCGCGTGCGGCGACAGCTTCCACTGACGGCGCGGCGGGCGACTGTCCGTCCACCGAACCGACACGCGAGCGGGGAGTGACCGATCTGGTCGCTCCCCGCTCGTCGTCGTTGCCCGCACCGGGCCGCAGACCGGGGGAAAGCTGCCGGCGGAGACCGGCGATCACGCGCCGGACCGCGTCGGGTGTGCGCGAGACGTCACCGGCTGCGAGTAAGCTAGGAGTGTTCCAACCAAGCTGGGAACCAGCAATGTGCGGGCTCCGTGCACCCCTCGCGGTGCACGTCGCGTCCGCGTCGCCGGTTCCGGGCAACGTCTTCCGAGAGGTAACAGTGCGTTCGAATCGCCGTATACGTTGGGCGGCCGTCCCGGTGGCCGTCGGTCTGGTCATCGCACTGGCTGGCTGCACGCAGCAGCAGATGAACGGATGGCTCCCCGGGACCGAGGAGACGAAGGACGTCACGAACCACACGAGCCGCGTCGTCGGCCTGTGGACCACCAGCTGGGTGGTCCTGCTCGCGGTCGGTCTGATCGTGTGGGGCCTGATCATCTGGGCGGCGATCGTCTACCGCCGCCGCAAGGGCCAGACCGGCCTGCCGGTCCAGATGCGGTACAACATGCCGCTCGAGATCTTCTACACGATCGTGCCGCTCATCCTCGTGCTCGGCTTCTTCGCCTTCACCGCGAAGGACCAGTCGGCGATCGAGAAGCCGTTCGACGACCCGGACGCCACGATCCACGTGTACGGCAAGCGCTGGGCCTGGGACTTCAACTACATCGACAAGGACAACCCGCAGGACAGCGTCTACTACCAGGGCATCCAGGCCCAGGAAGAGGAGAACGGGAACGGCGCGATCGACGAGTCGCAGCTCCCGACGCTGTACCTGCCGGTCGGCAAGAAGGTCGAGATCGAGCTCTCCTCGCGCGATGTCGACCACTCCTTCTGGGTCATCGACTTCCTCTACAAGAAGGACATGCTCCCGGGCAAGACGAACTACGAGTACTTCATCCCGCAGAAGGAAGGCACCTACCAGGGCAAGTGCGCCGAGCTCTGCGGTGAGTACCACTCCCTGATGCTCTTCCAGGTGAAGGTCGTCTCGGACTCCGAGTACCAGCAGTACCTCGACACGCTGCGCGAGCAGGGCAAGGTCGGGCTCCTCGGCAACGAGTACGACACCAACACGAACGAACCGAACAACCAGGCGCCGGTCGAGGCGTCGAGCGAGAACAAGTAGGGGTCCGTCAGATGACAACGTCACTCGTCGGCCAGCCGACAGCGCCGACGACGCCGGACTTCCAGGCGTCGAAGGTCGGTCGGAAGGGCAACATCATCGTCCGGTGGATCACCTCCACCGACCACAAGACGATCGGGTACATGTACCTGATCGCCTCGTTCATCTTCTTCCTGCTCGCGGGCGTCATGGCGCTCGTGATCCGTGCGCAGCTCTTCGAGCCCGGCCTGCACGTGGTCGAGACGAAGGAGCAGTACAACCAGCTCTTCACGATGCACGGCACGATCATGCTGCTGATGTTCGCGACGCCGCTCTTCTCGGGCTTCGCGAACGCGATCATGCCGCTGCAGATCGGGGCGCCGGACGTGGCCTTCCCGCGTCTGAACGGGTTCGCCTTCTGGCTGTACCTGTTCGGCTCGCTCATCGCGGTCGGCGGCTTCCTCACACCGCAGGGTGCCGCGTCCTTCGGGTGGTTCGCCTACGCGCCACTCAGTGACACGACGTTCACACCGGGTCTCGGCGGAACGCTCTGGGTCTTCGGCCTCGGCATGACCGGCTTCTCGACGATCCTCGGCGCGGTGAACTTCATCACGACGATCATCACGATGCGCGCCCCGGGCATGACGATGTTCCGCATGTCGATCTTCACGTGGAACACCCTCGTGACGTCGCTGCTCGTGCTGATGGCCTTCCCGGTCCTCGCCGCCGCGCTCTTCGGCCTCGGCCTCGACCGCGTGTTCGACGCGCAGATCTACAACCCGGCCAACGGCGGTGCCCTGCTCTGGCAGCACCTGTTCTGGTTCTTCGGTCACCCCGAGGTGTACATCATCGCGCTGCCGTTCTTCGGCATCGTGTCCGAGGTCTTCCCGGTCTTCAGCCGCAAGCCGATCTTCGGGTACAAGACCCTCGTCTACGCGACCATCTCCATCGCGGCCCTGTCGGTCACGGTGTGGGCGCACCACATGTACGTCACCGGTGGCGTCCTGCTCCCGTGGTTCTCGCTCATGACGATGCTCATCGCGGTCCCCACCGGCGTGAAGATCTTCAACTGGGTCGGCACGATGTGGCGCGGTTCGGTCACCTTCGAGACCCCGCTGCTCTGGGCCGTCGGCTTCCTCATCACGTTCACGTTCGGTGGTCTCACCGGTGTGATCCTGGCGTCGCCGCCGCTCGACTTCCACGTGTCGGACTCGTACTTCGTCGTCGCGCACTTCCACTACGTGGTCTTCGGCACCGTCGTGTTCGCCATGTTCTCCGGCTTCTACTTCTGGTGGCCGAAGTGGACGGGTCGCATGCTCAACGAGCGCCTCGGCAAGATCCACTTCTGGCTGCTGTTCATCGGCTTCCACACGACGTTCCTCATCCAGCACTGGCTGGGCGTCATCGGCATGCCGCGTCGCTACGCGACCTACCTGCCGAACGACGGGTTCACCTGGATGAACCAGCTGTCGACGATCGGCTCGATGATCCTCGCGATCTCGTTCCTGCCGTTCATCTTCAACGTCTACGTGACGGCCCGGAACGCACCGAAGGTCGCCGTGAACGACCCGTGGGGCTACGGCCGCTCGCTCGAGTGGGCGACCAGCTGCCCGCCGCCGCGCCACAACTTCACGTCCATCCCGCGGATCCGTTCCGAGTCCCCGGCGTTCGACCTGAACCACCCCGAGGCCGGCGTGCCGATCGGCGTGGGTCCGGCGAAGGACGCCCCGGACGCTCCGACCTACGACGCCGCGAAGGGCGAGGTGAAGTAAGGCGATGCGCGCCAACACCAACCTGTTCTGGATCCTGTTCGTATTCTTCGTCCTCGCGGACGCCGCGTACACCATCTGGGCGCTGATCTACTACGGTCGCCCGGAGTGGGTCGGCACCGTGGCGATCGGCCTCACCGGGATCATGTCCGCGTTCATCGCGTTCTACCTCGGCAAGGTGATGTCGTCGCAGGGCGGCGTCCTCCCCGAGGACCGTCCGGACGCGAACATCGAGGACGGCGACGCCGAGCTCGGGCACTTCAGCCCGTGGTCGTGGTGGCCGATCCTGCTCGCCGGTTCGACGGGCATCTGCTTCCTCGGCCTCGCGGCCGGCCTCTGGATCGTGCCGATCGGGCTCGCGCTCGTGACCGTCACGCTCGTCGGCTGGGTCTACGAGTACTACCGCGGCAACTTCGGACACTGATCCGATCCACCTGACACCTCGGGCGGCACCACATCCGGTGCCGCCCGAGGTGCGTCCGGGGCCCGTACCCCACCCGGACCGAGCTCTCGGCCCGGAGCGGGTATCCCGGAACCACAGGGAATCAACCGGCCCGCGCGCGGCTTGACCCGTGCGGACCCCGCAACCACAGCGAAAGGACTCACCTCCGGTGACCGACAAGCGCACCCTCATCATCTTCGGCGCGACGGGCGACCTCGCCTCCCGCCTGCTGCTCCCGGGACTCGGAACGTTCCTGCAGAGCGGTCGAGCGGTCCCCGTCCAGCTGATCGGCACGGGCCGCAGCGCCCGCAGTGCGGAGCAGTGGAAGGACGTCGTCACGAAGTCCTTCGCGTCGCAGGACGTCAAGGGTCCCGAGGTCGACGCGACCCTCGAGTCCACGACCTTCATCCAGGGCGACCCGACCGACCCCGAGCACCTCAAGGCACTGCTCGACGCGGCCGACGCCGAGCCCATCCTGTACTTCGCCCTGCCGCCGCAGATCGCGTCGGACATCTGCGAGGCGCTGCAGGGCGTCGAGCTCCCCGAAGGCACGACCCTGGCGTTCGAGAAGCCGTTCGGTACCGACGTCGCCAGCGCCGAGGCCCTGAACAAGACGGTCCTCGAGCTCGTCCCCGAGGAGCGCGTGCACCGCACCGACCACTTCCTCGGTCGCACGACCGTCCTGAACATCATCGGTCTGCGCTTCGCGAACCGTCTGTTCGAGCCGATCTGGAACGCGGACAACATCGAGAAGGTCGACGTCTTCTACGACGAGACCCTCGGGCTCGAGAACCGCGCGCAGTACTACGACGAGGCCGGCGCCCTGGTCGACATGATCCAGTCGCACCTGCTGCAGATCCTCGGCCTCGTGACGATGGACGCGCCGGCCGCGATCGACGCGGTCGAGTTCCGCTCGTCGCTCGCCCGGGTCCTCCGCTCCACCCGCCTCAAGGGTGACGACCCGAAGATCGCCTCGCGCCGCGCCGTCTACACGGCCGGCACGATCGACGGCAAGGAGCTGCCGTCGTACCAGGACGAGGACGGCGTCGACAAGTCGCGCGGTACCGAGACCCTGGCGGAGATCGAGGTCGAGGTCGACACGGCCCGCTGGAAGGGCGTCCCCTTCACCCTCCGTTCCGGCAAGGCGCTCGGCGCCAGTCGCAAGGAGGTCCTCATCACCTTCAAGCCGGTGACGCGTCTGCCCTCCGGTCTGTCCGGTCGGCCGAAGGCGGACACGCTGCGCATCGTCCTCAACCCGGACGAGATCGAGCTGAGCGTGTCGGCGAACGGCGGCGGCAACCCGTTCGAGATGGGGCAGGTCACCCTGTCGTCGT
The DNA here is from genome assembly GCF_030362975.1 of Curtobacterium subtropicum. NCBI lineage: Bacteria > Bacillati > Actinomycetota > Actinomycetes > Micrococcales > Microbacteriaceae > Curtobacterium > Curtobacterium subtropicum. Next base: position 122,294 of record NZ_JAUCMM010000004.1, on the reverse strand, counting down.
CCTTCGACGACGGCGAGCTGACCCCGTACGGCGAGGTCCTCAACGGCATCTTCCACGACGACCCGCTGCTGTCGATCCGCGGCGACGTCGCGGAGCGCTGCTGGGAGATCGTCGAGCCGGTCGTGGACGCCTGGAAGTCGGGCGACGTCCCGCTCGAGGAGTACCGCGCGGGCTCGCGCGGTCCGGCGGACTGGGAGTCGTCGTCCTGACCGACTCGGTCTCCTGAGGGAGCCCCCTGACGGACGGGAGGCGCGGTGCCGGCTGGCACCGTGCCTCCCGTCCGTCTGTCCGCCGTGTCTCCGTCACCGCGGCGCGGTTGCTGCCCATCGCACCTGACCTGGAAGACCGATCCGCGCATCGGAAGCGGGAAGGAACGGCCTCCCTTGCGCGGAACGGCCTCCCTTGCGCGGAACTGCCTCCCTTGCGCAGAACAGCCTCCCCTGTGCGAGGCGGCCGAGCGCGAGGCGACGGTGCGCGCGCGGGCTCCTCAGGACGGGCCGCCGGCCCGGCGGCCGCCGCCCGTCCACGAGCGCGTGCCCCCGTCGTGCACGGCGAGCCGGGTGCGGTGCCCCGACGAGGTGCCACGAGCCCGGGCGATGGCGTCCGCCGCTGACACGAGCGTCAGGTGGGAGAGCACCTGCGGGGTGTTGCCGATGTGGTGACCGGTCGCGACGTCGATCTCCTCGGAGAGCATGCCGACGTCGTTCGCGTACCCGACGAGCACGTCCATCAGGCGTTCGGCGTCCTCGACCCGTCCGGACGCGGCGTACTGCTCGACGAGCCAGAACGAGCACGCGAGGAACGGGTGTTCGCTGCCGGACAGGCCGTCGAACCCGGAGGTCGTCCGGTACCGGAGGACGAGCCCGTGGTCGCCGACACGCAGGTCCTGCTCGATGGCCGCGACCGTCCCCGTCATGCGCGGGTCGTCGGCGGGCACGTACCCGATCTGGGGCAGGACCAGCAGGCTCGCGTCGACCTCGTCGGTGTCGTAGTGCTGCCGGTAGCTACCGCGCTCGGCGTTCCAGCCGTGTTCCTCGATCTCCGCGCGGACCTCGTCGCGCAGCTGGCGCCATCGGTCGACGGGGCCCTCGAGGCCGAACTCCTCGACGGCTGCGACGCCGCGATCGAACGCGGCCCAGATCATCGCCCGGGAGTGCGTGAAGTGCCGCCGCGGCCCGCGCATCTCCCAGATGCCGTTGTCCGGCTGCTGCCAGTGCTCCTCCACGTAGCCGAGCAGGGCGCGCTGCAGCGCCCACGAGTCGGCGTTCTCCTCGACGCCGAGCTCTCGGGCGTCGTGCAGGGCGGCCAAGACCTCGCCGAAGACGTCGCCCTGGTACTGCGTCGATGCGCCGTTGCCGAGGCGCACCGGGGTCGAGTCGAGGTACCCGGGTAGCTCGTCGAGCGTGCGTTCGGGCAGTTCGCGTTCCCCGGCGATGCCGTACATGATCTGCACGTCGGCGGGGTCGCCGGCGATCGCGCGGAGCAGCCAGCCCCGCCAGTGCATCGCCTCGTCCCGGTAGCCGTGCGCGATCAGCGACGCGAGCGCGAGGGATGCGTCCCGGAGCCAGACGTACCGGTAGTCCCAGTTGCGTTCACCGCCCGGGTCCTCCGGGAGGCTCGTCGTCGCCGCCGCCACGACGCCGCCGGTCTGCCCGTGGGTCATCGCGCGGAGCAGCAGCAGGGAGCGCCGGCTCGCCTCGGCGTACGGACCCTCGGTGTGCGCGGTTGCCATCCAGTCGCGCCACCAGCGCTCCGTCTCGTGCATCGCGGCGTCGACGTCGAGCGGCTCCGGCGGTTCGCGGTGCGACGGGTACCAGGTGAGCACCGTGTCGACGACGTCGCCGTCGTGCACGGTCACCGTGTGCGTGTGCCGGTGGTCGTCGGCCCGGAAGCGCACGCCGCGGACGACGACGGAGCCGGGGCCCGCGGTCGCGAGGAGCGCGGGGTCCTCGTCGCCGCCGATCTGCCGGACCCAGGGGAGCGCCCTGGCGTAGTCGAAGCGGATGCGCAGGGTCTGCTCGACCTCGACGGAACCCTGCAGCCCGCGCACCCGACGGATGATCGCCGCCCGGTGGGCACCGATCGGCATGAGGTCGGTGACCTCGACGACACCGGTCGACGTCGTCCACACGGTGGAGAGGACGAGCGTGTCCGGGTGGTGGCGCCGCGTGCTCGTGGCGTCGGGATCGGTGGGGCGGAGCGACCAGTGCCCGTGGTCCTCGGTGCCGAGCAGCGACGCAAAGGTCGAGGGGCTGTCGAAGCGGGGCAGGCACGCCCAGTCGATCGTGCCGTCGCGGCCGACCAGGGCTGCCGTGTAGGTGTCACCGATGAGGGCGTGGTCCTCGATGCGGTTCGGCGGGGTCGCGGTGCTCATGGGTCGATCCTGGCACCGGCGACCGCCGAGCGGCCCGACGGCGCTGAAGGTGTGCACAGCGCGGGAGTCGGAGCAGCCTGTGCAGGGATCAGAGCGGGGCCGACGGGTCCGCGTCGACGAGGCCGACCCGGCTGAGCTCCGCCCACATCCCGGCACCGTCCGGCGCGTACACCCACGGAGCGGATCCGGCGCGCGTGCGTTCCTGCGCTCGGGACCGCCCACCGGCGAGGACCGCCTCGCTGGTGGACAGCTGGCGGATGGCGACGCCGGCGACGTTGTCCGGGTGCTCCCGGGCGAACTCGCCGTAGAGGGTCTCGTCGTGCTGCCCGTCGTCACCGACCAGCAGCCACTGCACGTCCGGGAAGTCGCTGGCGAGCCGCCGGAGGTTCTGCTGCTTGTGGAGCTGCCCGCTGCGGAAGAAGCGGTCGTGGGTCGGACCCCAGTCCGTCAGCAGGAGCGTGCCGGACGGGTACATGTTCCGGGTCAGGAAGCGCTGCAGGGTCGGCGCGACGTTCCACGCCCCGGTCGACAGGTACACGGTGGGAGCGCCCGGGTGCTGCGCGAGCACGCGTTCGTAGAGCACCGACATCCCCGGGACCGGGCGGCGAGCGTGCTCGGTGAGCACGAACGAGTTCCACGCCGCGAGCATCGGGCGGGGGAGCGAGGTGACCATGACGGTGTCGTCGATGTCGGAGAGCAGACCGAAGCGCGTGTCCGGGTCCACGATGAACACGTCGGCCTCCACGTCGCGCATCCCACCGGCCGAAAGGCGCACGGTCTGCCAACCGGGTTCGAGGTCGATCGGGACCTTCACGTCGACCACGCCGCCGCGGTCGGACTGCACCACGTGCGTGGTCCCGCCGGCCGTCACGGTGACCTCGGCGTCGTCGACGGCCACGCTCGTGAAGCTCCGCCAACCGCGCACGCCGTAGTACGAGGCGTCGGACGCGAGACCTCGACGCGTCAGCAGCACCCGGCAGAGCACGCGGATCCAGCCCGGTGCGCCGTAGCCCGTGTACGGGATCACGGTCGGCACGAGGCCGCGCCGACGAGCCCGGTGCTCGCGGAACTCCTGGACGGCGTCCTCGATCCGGGCGGCCCGGTGGAGGATCGGTTCGGCCAACGACGGCTCGTGGGGCGTCGGGTCGGGCATGGCCCCATCCTTCCACGCGAGGGACGCCGGCGTCGGTCGCGCGACCGCGCCACAGGGGTGAGTCGCAGCCACGTTCCAGCCGGTCTGTGCGAGAGTCCTCTCCGTCACATCCCACATGACCGCGCTCCGCCGGGAGCGCAAGAGGAGAACACGTGCTCGTCACCGAGGTATCGAACGCACTGCCGGGGGGATCATCACTGCTCAGGAACGAGCCGGTCCAAGCCCGCAGTTCGGCGCGCCTCGCGGGACTCCTCGACGCCGCTGCGGCCGTGATCGACGAGATCGGGTTCGAGCGGCTGACCACCGCGATGGTCGCCGAGCGCGCGGGGGCGTCCATCGGCACGGTCTACCGGTACTTCCCGGACCGCATCGCCGTGGTCGAGGCACTGGCGATCCGGAGCACGCAGCGACTCGCCGAGCGCTTCCTCACCGCGCTCGACGAGAGCGACGCCACGACGTGGCAGGACGCGCACGACGCGCTCATCGACGCGACCGTCGAGATGTACCGGTCGGAGCCGGGCTTCCGGGCGATCCGCTTCGGTGACCCCGCAGACACCGGCACCGGTGACGCCGAGGACCGCATGGCCGCGCTGGGGGCGGCCGTCGCGCAGATCCTGCACGACCGCTTCGGCTACCCGCTGGGCGAGCGTCCGGAGCGCGCCTGGGTCGTCCTGGCCGAGTCGGCGCACGCCGTGATCGCCCGGGCGCTCCGCGACCGGTCCGCTCCCGACACCGCGCTCATCGAGGAGTACCGCACGATGAGCCGTGCGCACCTGGAGGCGGTCGCCGCAGCAGCCTGACCCGGGGCCGCCCGGTCCGCAGTCGCCCGCGCGACGCGCCCGACCGACACACCGGACCATCCACCGACGCCCGTGCTCCCGAACAGGGAGTGCGGGCGTCGTTGTCCGCGAGCCGTCATGACCGGTCACGGTGGAACGCTGTCCTCGATGCGCGGGTACGCTCGTGCGGAGTCGGGCTACCTCCGAACAGAAGGGCACCCACATGATCGAGTTCCGCTCGGTGCGCAAGACGTACCCGGACGGCACCAACGCGGTCGACGACTTCAGTCTCGTCATCCCGTCGCGGACCACCACCGTCTTCGTCGGCTCCAGCGGCTGCGGCAAGACGACCCTGCTCCGCATGATCAACCGGATGGTCGACCCGTCGTCGGGGACGGTCGAGATCGACGGCGAGGACGTCGCGGGGGTCGACCCCGTGCAGCTCCGTCGCCGCATCGGCTACGTCATGCAGAACGCCGGGTTGCTCCCGCACCGGAAGGTCGCCGACAACATCGCGACCGTCCCGCTGCTGACCGGCGTCTCCAAGGGAGAGGCCCGCGCACGTGCGCTCGAGCTGATGGACACCGTCGGCCTCGACCGTGCCTTCGCGGACCGCTACCCGTCGCAGCTCTCCGGTGGCCAGCAGCAGCGCGTCGGCGTGGCACGCGGCCTCGCGGTCGACCCGAACGTCCTGCTCATGGACGAGCCGTTCGGCGCCGTCGACCCGCTGGTGCGGAACGACCTGCAGGACGAGCTCATCCGCCTGCAGCGGGAGCTCGGCAAGACGGTGGTCTTCGTGACCCACGACATCGACGAGGCGTTCAAGCTCGGCGACCAGGTCGTCATCCTGAAGAAGGGCGGGGAGATCGCGCAGCTCGGCACCCCCGCGGAGATCCTCGCCGAACCCGCCGACGACTTCGTCGCGAACTTCATCGGCGCCGGTCGAGGACGGCGTGCCCTGCGCGTCGAGCAGACCCCGACCGGGCCGATCGTCGTCGACGGTGACGGTCGGGCAGCCGGCGTGCTCACCGGCCCGGTCCAGGTGGTCGACGCCGCAGCCGCGGTGCCGCAGGCAGCAGAGGCCGGGGCGCGTGACACCGCCCCGGGTGCTCCGGCGCAGGGTGGGGGACCGCGGTGAACTGGATCCTGTCGAACCTCGACACGATCAGTGACGCCACGATCGCGCACCTCGCGATCGCGATCCCACCGATCATCATCAGCTTCCTGCTCTCCATCCCGATCGGCTGGGTGGTGGTCCGCCTGCAGCGACCGGGCGGATCGCGCTTCGCCGCCGGGCTCGGCAGCGGCATCGTGACCTTCGCCGGACTGCTCTACGCGATCCCGTCGCTGGCGCTCTTCGTCGCGCTGCCGGGCATCATCGGGACGAGCTTGCAGAGCCCGGTCAACGTGATCATCAGCCTGACGATCTACGGCCTGGCGCTCATGGTCCGTTCGACGGTGGACGGCCTGACCTCGGTCGACGCCGGGACGAAGGCAGCCTCGACCGCGATGGGCTACTCGGGCGTGCAGCGCTTCTTCCGCGTGGAGCTCCCGCTCGCCGGCCCCGTCCTGCTCGCCGGCCTGCGGGTCGTCACGGTCTCGACGATCTCGCTGACGACCGTCGGTGCCGTGCTCGGCATCCAGAGCCTCGGATCGCTGTTCACCGACGGACTCGCGCGCGGCATCTACGAGGAGATCCTCTCCGGCATCGTCATGGTGCTCGTGCTCGCCTTCGTGCTCGACGGCCTGCTCGTGGCGCTCGGCCGCGCGGTGATGCCGTGGACGCGCCGGGCGCCTCGGAGCCGTCGCACCGCGCGCCGGGTCCTGCAGCGGGCGGAGGTCGCCTCGTGATCATCGGTCAGGCGTTCGGCTGGGTGTTCGACCCCGCCAACTACACGGGCTTCAACGCGATCCCCGGGCGGCTCTGGGAACACGTGTGGATCACCCTGCTCGCGGTCGCCATCGCAGCGGTGATCGCGGTCCCGATCGGGTACGCGATCGGACACACCGGCCGGGCGCGCGGTCTCTCGATCGCCCTGTCCGGCGGTGTCCGCGCACTGCCCACGCTCGGTGTGCTGTCGTTGTTCGGCCTGCTGCTCGGCATCGGCCTCGAGGCACCCTTGCTCGCCCTCGTGGTCCTCGCGATCCCGTCGGTCCTCGCCGGCGCGTACGCGGGCATCGAGTCCGTCGACCCGGTGACGATCGACGCCGCGAAGGCCCAGGGCATGACCGGCTGGCAGGTCCTCTGGAAGGTCGAGGTCCCGCTCGGCCTCCCGCTGCTGATCGGTGGCGTCCGGTCGGCCGTGCTCCAGGTCGTCGCGACCGCCACCCTGGCCGCCTACGTCGGTGCCGGTGGTCTGGGCGGCTACTTCTTCCTCGGCCTCAAGACCCAGGACTACGCCGAGATGCTCGGCGCGTCCGTCCTCGTGATCGCACTCGCGATCGCGTTCGAGATCGTGTTCGCCGCACTGCAGCGGGCGTCGGTGCCGAAGGGCACCCTCGACCCGTCCGCGCGGCAGCGCCAGGGATCGCGCGAGCGAGCCCGCAATCCCATCCCGGAAGGAAACCCATCGTGATCACAGCACGGATCCGCGTCGCCCTCGCCGCCGCAACGGCACTCGGCGTCGCAGCAGCCCTGACCGGCTGCTCGTCCGGAGACCCGCTCAGCAGCGGCTCCAGCGCGTCCTCCGACTCGAAGACGATCGTCATCGGCTCGCAGCAGTACTACTCGAACGAGATCATCGCCGAGCTCTACGCCCAGGTGCTCGAGAAGGACGGCTTCACCGTCCAGCGCAACTTCAACATCGGGCAGCGCGAGGTCTACATCCCGCAGCTCGAGAAGGGCGCGATCGACGTCATGCCGGAGTACAGCGGCAACCTGCTGCAGTACTTCGACAAGGAGTCGACCGCCAAGAGCGCCGACCAGATCGACGAGGGGCTGAAGAAGGCCCTGCCGAAGGGCCTGCGCGTCCTCGACGAGGCCGAGGCGACGGACCAGGACAGCTACACCGTGACGAAGCAGTTCTCCGAGGAGAACGACGTCACGAGCCTGGCCGACCTGAAGAACGTCAAGGAGAAGCTGACCGTCGGCGCGAACTCGGAGTTCCAGACCCGCCCGTACGGCCCCGAGGGCCTGAAGTCGGTCTACGGCGTGGACGTCGACTTCACGGCGATCGAGGACTCCGGCGGCGCCCTGACGGTCAAGGCGCTCAAGGACGGCACCGTCCAGCTCGCCGACATCTACAGCGCGGACCCGAGCATCAAGGCGAACGACTTCGTCTCGCTCAAGGACCCGGAGAACCTGATCCTGCCGCAGAACGTCATCCCGGTCGTCTCCGACAAGGTCGACGAGAAGGCTGCCGACGCCATCGACGAGGTGAACGAGAAGCTCACCACCGACAAGCTCATCGAGCTGAACGAGAAGAGCGTGACCGACAAGGAGAAGGCGTCCCAGATCGCCAAGCAGTTCCTGCAGGACGAGGGTCTGCTCTAGTCGGCCGGCGCGCGGCGCCGACCAGGACTGAACGACAGGTGTCGGGCTTCGGCCCGGCACCTGTCGTCGTTCGTGCACGGGGTTCCCAGGCACCGTCGTTCCGCACGGTTGTGCCGACCAGGGACGCTGCACGTTCGTGCAGAGTGACCCTCTACAACTTGTCGAAGCAGGTGTCTGGCCGGTAGCGTGGAGGTGTCCCGACGGGGTGACAAGTACCAGTTCCTCCTCTCGGAAGAGGCATCTCTCGTGCACGAACAGCGCGCGGCGGGCCGGCTCGGACACGCCGCATGAACGATCTCCTCGATCCCCTGATCCTGTCGCGGTGGCAGTTCGGTCTGACGACGATCTACCACTTCCTCTTCGTCCCGCTGACCATCGGCATGGCGCTCGTCGTCGCCGTGTTCCAGTCGGCGTGGGTGCGGACCGGGCGCGCGCACTACCTGCAGCTGACCCGCTTCTTCGGTCGGATCTTCCTCATCAACTTCGCGATGGGCGTCGTGACCGGCATCGTGCAGGAGTTCCAGTTCGGGATGAACTGGTCGAACTACTCGCGGTTCGTCGGTGACGTGTTCGGTGCACCGCTCGCGCTCGAAGGCATCCTCGCGTTCTTCTTCGAGGCGGCGTTCATCGGCATCTGGATCTTCGGCTGGGACCGCCTGCCGCGGGCCCTGCACCTGGCGAGCATCTGGTGCGTCAGCGTCGGCACGATGATGTCGGCGTACTTCATCCTGGCCGCGAACGCCTTCATGCAGCACCCGGTCGGCTTCGCGATCAACGAGGCCAAGGGCCGGGCCGAGCTCACCGACATCTGGGCCGTCCTGACGAACAAGGTCGCGCTGGCCGCCTTCCCGCACACGCTCTTCGGCGCGTTCATGGTCGCGGCCTCGGTGATCATCGCGGTCGCCGCGTGGCACCTGGCCCGCAACCAGAACCTCGAGACGATGATGCCCGCGCTCAAGTTCGGCATGTGGACGATGCTCGCGTCCGGTGCGCTGACCGTGCTGTCCGGCGACCAGCTCGGGCTGACCATGGTCGACACGCAGCCGATGAAGATGGCCGCGGCCGAGGCGCTCTACAACACCTCGACGGGCAAGGACGCCTCGTTCTCGATCTTCACGCTCGGCACGCCGGACGGGGTCCACGAGCTGTTCTCGATCCGCATCCCGTACCTGCTGTCCTTCCTGTCGACGCACACGTTCACCGGCACGGTCGAGGGCATCAACGACCTGCAGGCGCAGTACTCGCAGGTCTACGGTCCCGGCGACTACAAGCCGATCATCTGGGTGACCTACTGGTCGTTCCGCTGGATGATCGCCCTCGGTGTCGGCGCGGTGCTCGTCTCGGTCGTCGGCCTGTGGCTGACCCGCAAGGGCCGGTTCCCCACGCAGCGCTGGGTCTGGCGCGTCGCGACCTGGTCGGTCCCGCTGCCCATGGCCGCGATGATCATGGGCTGGGTCTTCACCGAGATGGGCCGCCAGCCGTGGCTCGTGTTCGGCCTGCTCCGCACGGCGGACGGGGTCTCGCCGAACGTCACCGGGGTCGAGGTCCTCATCTCCCTGGTCGTGTTCACGCTGATCTACGGCGCGCTCGCGGTCGTCGAATTCGGGCTCATCAAGAAGGTCGCGCAGGAGGGCCCCGCCGCGCCTGCGGAGGTCGACGAGGCCACCGGCGAGGTCAAGCACGAAGTGACGGTCTACTAGGAATGGAACTGCCTGAGATGGATCTCCCCGTCCTCTGGTTCGCGATCGTCGGACTCTTCTTCGTCGGGTACTTCGTCCTCGACGGGTTCGACTTCGGCGTCGGCATGTCCCTGCCGTTCCTCGGCAGGGACGACACCGACCGCCGAGTCCTCATCAACACGATCGGCCCGGTCTGGGACCTCAACGAGACCTGGGTCATCGTCGCCGGGGCCTGCCTGTTCGCGGCGTTCCCGGAGTGGTACGCCACGATGTTCTCCGGCTTCTACCTCGCACTGCTGCTCATCCTGGTGGCGCTCATCGCCCGCGGGGTGTCGTTCGAGTACCGCCACCAGCGGAAGCACCCGGAGTGGAAGCGTCGCTTCGACCTGATGATCGTCGTCGGCAGCGCCGTCCCGGCGTTCCTGTGGGGTGTCGCGTTCGGCAACGTCGTCCGGGGCATCCCGATGGACGCCGGACACAACTTCACGGGCACGTTCCTCGACCTGCTCAACCCCTTCGCGCTGCTGACCGGGCTCGCGACCCTGCTGGTGTTCTTCACGCACGGTGTCGTGTTCGTCGCACTGAAGACCGAGGGCGACATCCGCGAGCGGGCGAAGCGCCTGGCGACCCGGGCGGGCGTCCTGACGATCGTCGTCGCCGCCGCGTTCCTGGTGTCGATGGCGTTCGTCCGCGCGACCCCGCCCAGCCTCGTGCTCTCGGTCGTCGCCGCACTCGCGCTCGTCCTGGCCGTGCTCTGCACCGCCTGGGGCAAGGAGGGCCGCGCGTTCGCGCTGATGGCGGTCACGATCGCCGCGGTGGTCCTCGCGATGTTCACGGCGATCTTCCCGGACGTCATGCCCGCGTCGAACGACCCGGCGAACAGCCTGAACGTCACGAACGCGTCGAGCGGCCAGTACACGCTGACGGTGATGAGCTGGGTGGCGCTGGTCTTCGTGCCGCTCGTGCTCGCCTACCAGGCGTGGACGTACTGGGTGTTCCGCAAGCGCGTCTCGCGCGCGCACATCGACCAGGCCGCGCACTAGGAGCCCCCGGTGAAGCCGCTCGACCCTCGTCTGCTCCGCCTGTCGCGCGCTGCGCGCTGGTCCGTCGTCGCGTCCGCGGCGACGGGCCTGGTCCGCACGCTCGCGACGATCGGCATCGCGTGGGGGATCGCCACGGCGGTCACGCTCGGCGTCGACGCGGTACGTGACGGGCGGCTCGCCGACGGGGAGCTCCCCGCCGCGTTCGTCCCGACGCTCGCGCTGCTCGCCGGCGCGTTCGTGGTCCGGGCGATCGCGGCCTGGGCGACCGACGACCTGGCGGCCCGGGCCGGCGCGACGGTGAAGAGCGAGCTGCGCGCGACCGTCCTCGCCCGTGCGGCGGAGCGCGGCCCGTCCTGGCTCGCGGAACGGTCGAGCGCCGGCTTCGCCACCGCCCTCGGCCCCGGGCTCGACGCCCTGGACGCCTACTTCGGCCGCTACGTCCCCCAGCTCGCGCTCACCGCCGTCGCGACCCCGGTGCTCCTCGTCGCGATCGGGTACGGCGACCTGACGAGTGCGGTCGTCATCGTGCTCGCCATGCCGGTGATCCCCGTGTTCATGGTGCTCATCGGTCTGGCGACCCAGGCGCTCCAGCGGCGGCAGTCGGACGCGCTCACCCGGCTCGGCGGTGCGTTCACCGAGGCGGTCGAGGGGCTCGCGACCCTCAAGGTATTCGGACGTGCCCGCCGCCAGGTCGGCCGCATCGGCACCGTCACCGACGAGTACCGCCGCGGCACCATCGGGGTCCTGCGGCTGTCCTTCGTCAGCGGCTTCGCCCTCGAGCTGGCGGCGAGCCTGTCCGTCGCCCTGGTCGCGGTGTCGATCGGCGTCCGGCTCGTCGACGGGTCACTCGGCCTCGGTGCCGCGATGTTCGTCCTCGTCCTCGCCCCCGAGGCCTTCGCGCCCCTCCGCCAGGTCGGTGCCGACTTCCACGCAGCCCAGGACGGCGTCGAGGCATCCGGTGCCGTGCTCGACGTCCTCGACGATCACAGCCGCGCGGCGTCGACCGACACCGATGCCCCCGACGCCCCGGCGGGCGCGGACACCGACCTGGTGCTCGAGGGCGTGGTGGTCCGCCGACCGGACGTCGTCGTCGGCCCGCTCGACCTGCGCGCGGGGCCCGGCACCGTCGTCGCGCTCGCCGGACCCAGCGGCTCCGGCAAGTCCAGCCTGATCGCCGCGATCCGCGGCGTCCTGCCGCACGACGGTACGGTGAGCGTGCCCGGCCCGGCGGGCGCACCCCGCGTGGAGCGCACGACCTGGGGCGACCAGCGCCCGCGCCTGGTGCGTGGCACGGTCGCCGAGAACGTCGCCCTGCACACGCGACCCGACGACCACGACGTGCGCCGCGCACTGGGCGAGGCGGGGCTGGGACTCGACCCGGGCCTCCCGGTCGGACCGGGGGGAGCCGGCCTGTCCGGCGGCCAGGCGCAGCGCGTCGCGGTCGCGCGTGCCCTCTACCGGGCCCGTCGCGCACGCACCCCGCTCGTCCTGCTCGACGAGCCGACGTCGGCCCTCGACGCGGACGCGGAACGCACCGTCGTCGACGCCGTGCGGTCGCTCGCGGCCGACGGTGCGGTCGTCGTGGTGGCGAGCCACCGCCCCACCGTGCTGGCCGCCGCGGACGTCCGCGTCGACCTCCGCCCCGGGGGAGTCGTGACCGTGACGCACCGACAGGAGGCACGCGCATGAGCCGGGAGGCCCGTCCCACCTCCGTCCTGCGGCTGGCCCTGCCCCACGGGGCCGGTTGGGCGAAGGCGGTCACCGCCGGCACGCTCAGTGCCGTCTGCGCGGTCGCGCTCCTCGCCGCGAGCGGCTACCTCATCACCCGCGCGGCCGAGCAGCCACCGATCCTGTACCTGACGCTCGTCATGGTCGGGGTGCGCGCGTTCGCCCTCGGCCGTGCCGCGCTGCGCTACGTCGACCGGCTCGCCGGGCACGATGCGTCGTTCCGTCAGCTCGCCGTCGTCCGCACCGAGATGTACCGTCGGCTCGCCTCGGTGGCGCCCGCCGGGCTCGGAGCGACCGGGCGCGGCGACCTGCTCACCCGGCTCGTCACCGACACCGACCGGCTGCAGGACCTGCCCATCCGCGTCGTCGGACCACTCGTCTCCGCGGGTGTCGTCGCCCTCCTCTCCGTCGTCGCGGTCGCCGTGGTCTGGTGGCCGGCGGCGGTCGTCCTCGTCGTCGCCCTCGCGCTCGCCGCGCTGCTCGGGACGGTCACCACGCTCGCCGTCGCCCATCGGTCGGACCGCGAGACGGCCGCCGAGCGCGGACACGTGGCCGACCTTGTGCTCGACACCGTCCGGACCCTCGACGTGTTCACCGCCTACGGCACGCTGCCCGACCGGCTGTCGACCATCGCGGCGCTCGATGCCCGTGTCACGCGCGCGGTCCGGCGTCGTGCGACCGTCGAATCGCTCGTCGGGGCCCTCATCGGCCTGGTCGGCGGCGGCGCCGTCGTGGGGGTGCTCGCGGTCGGGGCGCCCGCGGTCGTCTCGGGTGCGCTGGGCGGACCGCTCTGGGCGCTCGCCGTCTTCGTGCCCCTCGCACTCTTCGAGGTCGTCGGCGGGGTCCCGCTCGCCGTCCTGACGCTCCGACGGGTCCGCGCTGCCGCCGAGCGGGTCGAGCAAGTCGTCCCCGCGACGCTGCCGGACGGCATCGTGCCGGAGCCGGACGAGGCCGCGGACCCGGCGGAGCTCGTCGTCGACGGGCCCGTCCGCCTCGCGCTGCGCGACGTCACCGTGCGGTGGCCTGGCGCGACGACCCCGGCGGTCGACCGGGTCTCGCTCGACCTGCACCCGGGCGAGGTCGTCGTGCTCGAGGGTCCGAGCGGCGCCGGGAAGTCGACGCTCGTGGACGCCCTGGTGCGGTTCGTCGACCACGAGGGCTCCTACACGCTCGACGGGGTCGAGGCCCGGACGATGCACCCGGACGCGGTCCGTGCCCGGGTCGGGCTCGTGGAGCAGGATCCGTTCGTGTTCGACCAGTCGGTGCGGCAGAACCTGCTCTTCGCGCGCGACACCGCGACCGATGCCGAGCTCACCGACGTGCTCGACCGGGTGGGGCTCGGCCCGTGGGTCGGACGGCGCGGCGGGCTCGACGCCCCGGTGGGGGAGCGCGGCGGGCTGTTGTCCGGCGGACAGGCGCACCGGCTCGCGCTCGCCCGTGCGCTGCTGCACGCGTTCCCGGTGCTGGTGCTCGACGAGCCGACCGCCGACGTCGACCCGGACCTCGGCGACGCCGTGCTCCGCGACCTCGTCGGTGCCGCGCGGCAGGACGGTCGCACGGTCCTGGTCGTGTCGCACGTGCCGGTGCCGGCGGACCTCGTGGACCGAACGGTGCGGATGCGCGACGGGCGGATCGTCGCCGACGGAGTCGGTCCCCGGATCCGGTGACCGCCCGCCGGAGGTGCGGGCCGTCGGCGGGGCCGGGGCGGGCCTCCAGGCCTTGTACCCTTGGTGATCGTGACCACCGAGCACTCCACTGCGCACTCGACCGAGCACTCCGGCGCGCCCGCAGCCGTCGACCCGGACGCCTACGACTTCCGCCGCATCCAGGAGAAGTGGCAGCCCCGCTGGGAGGAGCTCGGGCTCTTCACGACCGACCTCGACGACTCGCGCCCGCGCAAGTACATCCTCGAGATGTTCCCGTACCCGTCCGGCGACCTGCACATGGGGCACGCCGAGAACTGGGCGCTCGGCGACTTCGTGGCGCGCTACTGGCGGCAGCAGGGGTTCAACGTCCTGCACCCGATCGGCTGGGACTCCTTCGGGCTGCCCGCCGAGAACGCGGCGATCAAGCGCGGCGTCGACCCGGCGGAGTGGACGTACGCCAACATCGAGCAGCAGAAGGCGTCGTTCAAGCGGTACGCGCCGTCCTTCGACTGGACGACCGAGATCCACACCTCGGACCCCGAGTACTACAAGTGGAACCAGTGGCTGTTCCTGAAGATGTACGAGAAGGGCCTGGCCTACCGGAAGGACAGCTGGGTCAACTGGGACCCGGTGGACCAGACCGTGCTCGCGAACGAGCAGGTCCTGCCCGACGGCACCTCGGACCGCTCCGGCGCCGTCGTCGTCAAGAAGAAGCTGACGCAGTGGTACTTCGCGATCACGAAGTACGCTGATCGGCTGCTCGACGACCTCAACCAGCTCGAGGGGCGGTGGCCGGCGAAGGTCATCGCGCAGCAGCGCAACTGGATCGGCCGCTCGGTCGGTGCCGACGTCGACTTCGTCATCGAGGGGCGCGACGAGCCCGTCACCGTGTTCACCACGCGGCCGGACACGATCCACGGGGTGACCTTCCTGGTCGTGGCGCCGGACTCCGACCTGGCGGCGTCGCTGGTCTCGTCTGCCGAGCCCGCGGTGCGCGACGCGTTCGACGAGTACCTGACCGCGACGCAGAAGACCTCGGAGATCGATCGGCAGAACGCCGACCGGCCGAAGACGGGCGTGCCGCTCGGACGCTGGGCGATCCACCCGCTGACGGGGGAGCGCCTGCCGATCTGGGCTGCCGACTACGTGCTCGCCGACTACGGGCACGGTGCGGTCATGGCCGTGCCGGCGCACGACCAGCGCGACCTCGACTTCGCCCGGGCGTTCGACCTGCCGGTGCGGGTCGTCGTCGACACCAACCAGCCGGTGACCGGCGCGATCCCGGTGATCCCCGAGGGCGCGACGCTCGAGGACCTGCCCGCCCTCGACCCGGTGGCGACGGGCGAAGCCCTGACCGGCCAGGGCCGGATGATCAACTCCGGACCGCTCGACGGCATGTCGAAGCAGCACGCGATCACCGCGGCGATCTCCCTGCTCGAGGAGCGCGGGACCGGCCGGGCCGCGAAGACGTACCGCCTGCGCGACTGGCTCATCTCGCGCCAGCGCTTCTGGGGCACCCCGATCCCGATCATCCACGGCACCGACGGCACCGAGCACCCGGTCCCGGTGGACGAGCTGCCGGTGCGCCTGCCGTCGACCGAGGGCCTCGACCTCAAGCCGAAGGGCACCTCGCCGCTCGGTGGGGCGACCGACTGGGTGAACGTGCCGAACCCGGTCGACGGTACCCCCGCGACGCGCGACACGGACACGATGGACACGTTCGTCGACTCGTCGTGGTACTTCCTGCGCTTCCTGTCCGCTCAGGACGACACGCAGGCGTTCGACCCCGAGGCCGCGCGGAAGTGGGCGCCGGTCGACCAGTACATCGGTGGCATCGAGCACGCGATCCTGCACCTGCTGTACGCGCGCTTCGTCACGAAGGTGCTGTTCGACCTCGGCTACCTCGACTTCACCGAGCCGTTCTCGGCGCTGCTCAACCAGGGCATGGTGCTGTCCGGCGGCTCGAAGATGTCCAAGTCGAAGGGCGGTGTCTCGCTCGGTGACGAGCTCGACGCGAACGGCGTCGACGCGATCCGTCTCGTGATGGGCTTCGCCGGTCCGCCGGAGGACGACATCAACTGGGAGGACGTGTCGCCGTCGGCGTCCGCGCGCTTCCTCGCCCGCGCCTACCGCCTGGCGCTCGACGTCACGTCGACCCCGGACGCCGTGTGGGCCGACGGCGACCGTGCCCTTCGCCAGGTGACGCACCGGTTCCTCGCCGACGCGCCGGGGATGATGGAGGCGTTCAAGTTCAACGTCGTGATCGCGCGCCTGATGGACCTGGTCAACGTCACCCGCAAGGCCATCGACAGCGGCCCCGGCGCCGGCGACCCGGCGGTGCGCGAGGCCGTCGAGACGATCGCCCTCGCCCTCGCCGTCTTCGCGCCGTACACCGGAGAAGAGATGTGGGAGAAGCTGGGCTACGAGGCGACCGTCGCCACGTACGGCTGGCGGAAGGCCGACCCGACGCTCCTCGTGCAGGACACCCTCACCGCGGTGGTGCAGGTCAACGGCAAGGTGCGCGACTCGTTCGAGGTGTCGAAGTCGATCGAGGCGGACGAGCTCGAGCAGCTCGCGCGCGATTCGGCGAACGTGCAGCGGTACATCGGCGACCGCGAGATCGTGAAGGTCATCGTGCGGGCGCCGAAGCTCGTGAACATCGCGATCAAGGGCTGACACGGCGCCTGCTGGGGCTGGCGGCAGTCCTCCCCAGCTGACCGGCCCGGCGGGTCCCTCCACAGGAGGGACCGCCGGGCCGTCGGCGTTCCCGCGGCCGACCTACCGTGCCGGGCATGACTGCTCCGTCTCCTGGACGGCCCGGTGGCGGGTCGTGGGTCTCCCGGTCCGCGCTGTCCCCGCGGGCGGCCGTGGTGCTGGCCGCGGTGGTGGTCGTGCTCGCCCTGGTGGTCGTCGCGATCAGCACGATCGGTACGCACTCGTCGGCCGGTGTGACGGTGACGAGCGGCCCGTCGTCCGCGGCGGTCAGCGGGCGCTCCGACTCCGTGCCGGATGCGGGTGCGTCGGCCCCGTCGGACGCGGGCTCCGGCTCCGGCGCGGGCTCCGGCTCCGGCGCGGGCTCCGGCACGCCCTCCGGCTCGCCGAGTGCGGCGGTGGTCTCCGTGTACGTGGTCGGCGCGGTCGCGCGGGCCGGGGTCGTCGAGGTCCCCGCCGGGACCCGCGTGGACGAGGCGCTGCGGCGGGCCGGGGGTGCCACGGGAGACGCCGACCTCGCTCGGCTCAACCTCGCTCGTCCGGTCGTGGACGGAGAGCGTCTGTACGTGCCGCGGGTCGGGGAGGACGACGTCCCCGAGGCACTCCGGCCGGATGCGCCGGGGGTCGGTGGCTCGGGTGGCGGGGGAACGGGTGCCGGCGGCGCCGCAGGGGGCAGCGGCGCGGGCGGAGGGGCCGCCGGTGCGGCCGTCGTCGACCTGAACACCGCCGACCAGACGACGCTCGAGACGCTGCCGGGCATCGGCCCGGCACTCGCGGCGCGCATCCTGGCATGGCGGGAGGAGCACGGTGGCTTCACGGCCGTGGACGACCTGCTCGAGGTCAGCGGCATCGGGGAGACGCGGCTCGCCGAGCTGCGCGACCGGGTCCGGGTCTGAGCCGTGGACGTGCGCACGAGCGTCGGGGACCTGCGTCCGCGGGCGGCCGAGCTGCGTCTGGCGGGTCCGGTGCTGCTCGCGTGGGTCGAGGCCGTCCTGCTCGTCGGGGTGCCGTCCGCCGCGTGGTGGTGCGCCGCGTCGACCGGGGCGGTCGGCCTCGTCGTCGTCCTGGTGCTCGTGGTGCTGACTCGGTCCGGACGGCAGGGCGGATCCGGCATCGACGACGAGGGCGCCGTGGTCCCCGACCCGTCGACGGATCACCACCGGGCGGTGGCGCGCGGTGTGCTCGGCGTCGTCCTCGTCACCGCCGGTTGCTGTGCGCTGGTCGCGGTGGCCGTCGCGGCGGGTGCGCCCGAGCGGTCGCCGGAGGCACTCGTCGACCGGACGGATCGGACCGTGTCCGTCGAGGTCGTGCTGACCCGGGACCTCGCCGACGCCGACCGGTCCACGACGGGCACGGTGCGTGCGCTCGACGCCGTCGGTGGGCTCGACGTCCCGGTGCGCGTGGTCCCCGGCGAGCGGCTCCGCGCGGCGGCCGGGTCGACGCTCCGCGCACGCGGGACGGTGCAGCTCGACGACGACGGGTCCCCGACCGCGGCGGTGGTCTTCCTGCGCGGACACCCGTCGGTCGTGCCACCGACGGGGCCGCTCGCGGCGACGGACCGCGTCCGGCAGGCGTTCGTGGCCGTGACGGACGGGCTGCCCGAACCCGGCGGCGCCCTGCTGCGCGGCTTGGCGATCGGGGACCGCAGCGGACTCGATCCGGCGACCGAGGCCGCGATGGAGACCACCGCGTTGACGCACCTGACGGCGGTGTCCGGTTCGAACTGTGCCGTCGTGGTCGCGCTCGTCGTGGCCGGGTGCCGAGCGATCGGGCTCCCGCGGGTGGTGCGGGTGGTCGTGGCCGTCGGGTTCCTCGCCGCGTTCGTGGTGCTCGTGCGACCCGACCCGTCGATCGTGCGCGCGGCGGTGATGGCGGTCGTCGTGCTGGCCGTCCGGCTCTCCGGCCGACCGCTCCGCGGGGTCCCGCTGCTGGCGCTGACGGTGCTCGGCATGCTGGTGGTGGACCCCTGGTACGCCAGGGCTCCTGCGTTCGCGCTGTCGGTGCTCGCCACGGGCGGCATCATCGTGCTCGCCCCGCCGCTGACCGCGCTGCTCGCCGAGCGGTGGGGTCGGGCCGTGGCCGCTGCCGTGGCGATCCCGGTCGCGGCACAGCTCGCGTGCTGGCCGGTGACGGTCGTGCTCGCCCCGTCACTGCCGACCTACGCCGTGCCCGCGAACCTGGTGACGGAGCCCCTCGCGCCGGTCGTCACGGTGACCGGACTCCTCGCGTGCCTGCTCGCTCCGGTGTGGCCGTGGGGCGCCGGGGTCGTCGCCCACGTCGCCTGGGCGCCCGCGGCGGCGATCGGCACGATCGCCCACGGTGCGGCCGCACTGCCCGCGGCGACACTCGACTGGCCGGCCGGACCACTCGGCGTCGCGACGGCGGGGACGGCGAGCACAGCGGTGGCCGCTGCCGTGCTTGCGGATCGCCGCCGACGGACCTCGGCGCTGGTGGCCGCCGGAGCCGTCGTCGCGATCGGCCTCGGGGTCGTGGCGGTCCCGCGGCTCGTCGTGCGGTCGACCGTGCCCGGCGACTGGTCGGTGGCGGCGTGCGACGTCGGCCAGGGCGACGCCGTCCTGGTCCGTGACGGCGCCGGGCCGGTCGCCCTCGTCGACACCGGGGACGACGAGGGACTGCTGCTCCGGTGCCTCGAGCTGCTCGGGGTCGACCGCATCGACCTGCTGGTGCTCACCCACTTCGACCGCGACCACGTCGGCGCGGTCGGGGCGGTGACGGACCGGGTGGCGCGGGCGCTCGTCGGGCCGGTCGGACGGCCCGAGGACGACCGGGTCGTCGAGGAGCTCGACCGGGCGGGCGTCGAGGTCCGCACCGCCGACGACGGGACCTCGGGCACCCTCGGTGCTCTCGACTGGCGGCTGGTGTGGCCGCCGGCCGGTTCGCCGGACTCCGGCAACGATGCGAGTCTCGTGCTCGAGACGATGCGCGGCGCAGCGTGCACGGCGTGCGTGACGGGAGTCTTCCTCGGTGACCTCGGGGCGCACGCGCAGCGGCGGCTCCGACCGATCGTGGAGTCGCACCCCGACGTGGTGAAGGTCGCCCACCACGGGTCCGCCGACCAGGATCCTGCGCTGTACCGACAGCTCGCGGCACCGGTCGGGCTCATCGGGGTCGGCGCCGACAACACGTACGGGCACCCGACGGCAGCGGCGCTCGACGCCCTCCGTGCTGCGGGGACGACCGCGTTCCGCACCGACGAGCAGGGCACCGTCGTGGTCTCGCGCTCGGCCGACGGCGCGCTGCAGGTCTGGACCGAGCGGACGGCTCCCCGGCCGTCGGTGGCGGCGCTGATCGGGACGGTGCCGGCTCGGTCGGCGGCTGCGGCTGCGGCAGTCCGGCCGGTCGCTGCTCCGTCGGCGGCGGCCCGTAGGATCGGACCAGGCCCCGACCAGCTCGTCCCGGAGCCGACGGAAGGAACGCATGCCCGCCAAGAAGCCCTCGCGCGCCGCCGCCGCGATCGACCAGGTGCCGTGGTCCGGCGTCCGACCGGCCCCCGTCGTTCTCGTCACCGGGCCCGAGCAGTTCCTGGCCGAGCGCGCGAGCAGCGTCCTCCGTGACCTGCTCGTCGGCGAGGACCCGGCGCTCGAGGTGCACGACCTCGAGGCGGACCAGTACGCACCGGGCCTCTTGGCGACGCTCGCGAGCCCGTCGCTCTTCGGCGAGCCGCGACTCGTGCGGGTGACGAACGTCGAGAAGTGCACCGACGCCTTCATCACCGAGACGATCTCGTACCTGCAGGCGCCCGCCGACGACGTCACGCTCGTGCTGCGCCACGGTGGCGGCATGCGCGGCAAGAAGCTGCTCGACACGATCCGCAGCGGTGTCGGCGGGGGCGTCGAGGTGCAGTGCGACGAGCTCAAGCGCGACACCGACAAGATCGACTTCGTCAACGCCGAGTTCCGGGCCGCCCGGCGGAAGATCGCTCCCTCGGCGGTCCGGACCCTCGTCGCGGCGTTCTCGGACGACCTTGCGGAGCTCGCGGCCGCCTGTCGACAGCTGCTGGCGGACGAGGCCGAGGAGATCACCGACCGGACCGTCGACAAGTACTACGGCGGCCGCGTCGAGACGAACGCGTTCAAGGTCGCCGACATCGCACTCGCGGGTCGCTCGGCCCCGGCGATCGTCGAGCTGCGGCACGCCCTGGCGACGGGCGAGGCCCCCGTGCCGATCGTCGCCGCGTTCGCGAGCAAGATCCGCACGATGGCGAAGGTCAGCTCCTTCCGCGGGACGAGCGGACAGGCAGCGTCCGCGCTCGGCATGGCGCCGTGGCAGGTCCAGCGTGCGCAGCGCGACGTCGCGGGGTGGAGCGAGGCTGGGCTGGCGAACGCGATCACCAGTATCGCGGCGGCGGACACCGCGGTGAAGGGCGGGTCGCGCGACGCGCACTACGCGCTCGAGGTCATGGTCCGGACCATCGCCCGTCGCGGCGAGGAGCGCTGAGGCGGGACGCGCCTCCCGGATCGAACCACGGATCCGACACCGAACCAGCGGGCGGTCCTGGTTCGATGTCGAGAACCTGGTTCGTCGGCCACCGCTCGTCGGCCGTCGCTCGTCGGCACTGCACCTCGGTCACCTCGACGCGCACACACCCGGAACGACGAGAGCCCCGCACCATCGGTGCGGGGCTCTCGTGCAGGTGTCAGACGCTCAGAGCGCGGAGACCTTCTTGGCGATGGCCGACTTGCGGTTCGCCGCCTGGTTCTTGTGGATGACGCCCTTGCTCACAGCCTTGTCGAGCTTCTTCGACGCGAGGGCCAGGGCCGCGACGGCCTTGTCCTTGTCGCCGGCGACGACGGCCTCGTTCGTGTGACGGATGACCGTCCTGAGCTCCGAGCGGTAGGCCTTGTTGCGCTCCTGGGCCTTGAGGTTGGTCTTGATGCGCTTCATCTGCGACTTGATGTTCGCCATGCGTGTTGCTCCTTGTTCGTCTGCTACGGGTGGTCGCGACGTCGGGTAGAGGGGCCCTCTGTCGCATCGCGTTCCACCCGTGGGCGGGGAACGCGGAAGCCAGCCACCGACTCTACCAGCAGAGCGACGGACGACCAAAGCCCCGACTCGCCGGACGCGCAACGCGCCGGACGAGCGACGCGCCGGACGAGCACCGCACCGGCCGAGCACCGCTGCACTCGAGCGTCACGGCACCGGACCGGCCGCGAGCGGCGGAAACGATCCCGCAACATGGACGGGCTACCGTGACGAGGTGCCCTCACTCGCCCCGCGCATCGACTCCGTCCCGGCCTCCGGTATCCGCCGCGTCTACGAGCAGGCCGCCCTGCTGCGTGCGGACGGCACCGACGTCGCGATGCTCGTCATCGGCGAGCCCGACGTCCCGGTCGCCCCGCACATCGGCGAGGCAGCCCGGCGTGCCTGGAGCGAGGACCGCACCGACTACACACCGAACGGCGGCGTCGCGCCACTGCGCGAGGCGATCCGCGACAAGCTCCGACGCGAGAACCGCATCGACGTCGACGTCGAGCAGGTCTGGATGACGATCGGTGCGACCCAGGCGCTGTTCCAGGCGATGACCCTCGTGCTCAGTCCGGGCGACGAGGTCCTCGTGCCGGACCCCGGCTACACGACCTTCACGATGAACGCGCACATCATCGGGGCGACCCCGGTGCCGTACCGGCTCGAGCCACAGCACGACTTCGAGCCGGACCTCGAGGCGCTCGAGGCGAGCATCACCGAGCACACCCGCGCGATCGTGGTGAACTCGCCGTCGAACCCGCTGGGCTCGGTGTTCGGCGAGGAGACCCTCCGCGCCCTGCTCGCCCTGGCGAAGCGGCACGACCTCTGGGTCATCAGCGACGAGGTCTACGAGTACTTCACCCACGGCACGCGCCACGTCAGCATCGCGTCGCTCGACGAGGACGACCGGGTCTTCACCGCCTTCTCGCTGAGCAAGACGTACGCGATGACCGGCGTCCGGGTCGGCTACCTGGTGACGCCGAAGGGCATGGGGCCGACGATGCGCACGACGCAGGAGGCCATGATCAGCTGCGTCGCCGAGCCGGACCAGTGGGCCGCCCTCGCGGCGATCGTGGGCGACCACCAGGCCGTGCAGGACGCCCGCGAGCACTACCGGGCGAACCTCGCCGTCGCGAAGGAGGTCCTCGACGCGGCTGGCATCCGCTACCTCGACCCGCGCGGGGCCTTCTACCTGTGGATCGACGTCTCGCACGCCTCGCAGGGCGACGTCGCCGAGTGGGCGCTCGCGTTCCTTCACCGGGAACACGTCGCGGTCGCGCCGGGCAGTGCGTTCGGCCGCTCCGGCGAGGGCTGGGTCCGGGTCTGCCTGGCGGCGACCGTCGAGGACCTACGCCGCGGCCTGGGCGCGCTGCCCGCGCCCGTCTCGGCGACCGTCTGACGGACGGGAGGGTGGTGGCGGCCCCGCCAGGCGCCTCCAGGCTGTCCTGCACACCGTCCCGGTCCGTGCCGCGCCACCACAGGCCGGGCGCCGGTGCGCGCTGCCCGCGTGCAACCGTGGGACAATCGTTCGACCGCACCGACCCCCTGAGGAACCGTGAGCCCACAAGCATCCGCGCCGCTCGAGCCCGCCGCGACCCCGGCCGAGGCGATCCGCAACTTCTGCATCATCGCGCACATCGACCACGGCAAGTCCACGCTGGCCGACCGCATGCTGCAGATCACCGGCATCGTCGAGGAGCGGGCGATGCGTGCGCAGTACCTCGACCGCATGGACATCGAGCGTGAGCGCGGCATCACGATCAAGTCACAGGCCGTCCGCATGCCGTGGGAGCTCGACGGGCAGACCTTCGCCCTGAACATGATCGACACCCCGGGCCACGTCGACTTCTCGTACGAGGTCTCGCGGTCCCTCGCCGCGTGCGAGGGTGCGATCCTGCTCGTGGACGCGGCCCAGGGCATCGAGGCGCAGACGCTCGCCAACCTGTACCTGGCGCTCGAGAACGACCTCGAGATCATCCCGGTCCTCAACAAGATCGACCTGCCCGCCGCCGACCCGGACAAGTACGCGGCCGAGCTCGCGCAGCTCATCGGCGGCAAGCCGGAGGACGTGCTGCGTGTGTCCGGCAAGACCGGTGCGGGCGTGCCCGAGCTGCTCGACCGGGTCGTGGGCTCCGTCCCGGCGCCCGTCGGCACCGTCGACGCCGAGCCGCGCGCGATGATCTTCGACTCGGTGTACGACAGCTACCGCGGTGTCGTCACCTACGTGCGCATGATCGACGGGACGATCAAGCCGCGCGAGAAGATCCAGATGATGTCGACGCGCACCACGCACGAGATCCTCGAGATCGGCGTCTCCAGCCCGGAGCCCAAGCCGACCAAGGGACTCTCGGTCGGCGAGGTCGGGTACCTGATCACCGGCGTGAAGGACGTCCGCCAGTCGAAGGTCGGCGACACGGTCACGAGCGCGCAGCGCCCCGCGACCGAGGCACTGCCCGGCTACACGGACCCGAAGCCGATGGTCTTCTCGGGCCTGTACCCGATCGACGGTTCCGACTACCCGGACCTGCGCGAGGCGCTCGACAAGCTCAAGCTCTCCGACGCTGCGCTCGTGTACGAGCCCGAGACCTCGGTCGCGCTCGGCTTCGGCTTCCGCTGCGGCTTCCTCGGCCTGCTGCACCTCGAGATCATCACCGAGCGCCTGTCGCGGGAGTTCGGCCTCGACCTCATCACGACCGCGCCCAGCGTGGTGTACGAGGTCACGAGCGAGGACAACTCCGTGACCGAGGTCACGAACCCGTCCGAGTTCCCGGGCGGCCGCATCGTCGAGGTCCGCGAGCCGATGGTGCGCGCAGCCATCCTCGCGCCGAAGGACTACGTCGGCGCGATCATGGAGCTCTGCCAGTCGCGCCGCGGCTCCCTGCTCGGCATGGAGTACCTGGGTGAGGACCGCGTCGAGATCCGCTACGAGATGCCCCTCGGCGAGATCGTGTTCGACTTCTTCGACCAGCTGAAGAGCAAGACGCAGGGCTACGCCTCGCTCGACTACGAGCCCACCGGCGACCAGGCTGCCGACCTCGTCAAGGTCGACATCCTGCTGCAGGGCGAGCAGGTCGACGCGTTCAGCGCGATCGTCCACCGCGACAAGGCCTACGCGTACGGCACGCTGATGACCGAGCGACTCCGCAAGCTGATCCCGCGCCAGCAGTTCGAGGTGCCGATCCAGGCCGCGATCGGCGCGCGCATCATCGCCCGCGAGAGCATCCGGGCGATGCGCAAGGACGTCCTGGCGAAGTGCTACGGCGGTGACATCACCCGCAAGCGCAAGCTCCTCGAGAAGCAGAAGGAGGGCAAGAAGCGCATGAAGATGGTGGGTCGCGTCGAGGTCCCGCAGGAAGCCTTCATCGCGGCGCTCTCGGGCGACGTGGAAGAGAAGAAGAAGTAGCTCGACGACCACGAGCAGCACGGCCGAGCCCCGCCACGAGCGGGGCTCCGTCGTCCGTTCCGAGCTCCGGGGGACACGGTGCGGTCGGCCCCGCCGGTACGATGGATCCATGAGTTCCCGCGGCAGCTACCGGACCGCCCTGACCTACGGTGCCGTCGGCGCCACGCAGGCGGCGGACCTCATGACCTACCCGCCGGAGGGCTTCACCCCGGCGGAGTCGCGGGCACGGATCGGCCACGGGGACGCGCGGTTCGAGACCGCGGTGACGCAGGCGTTGACCTGGCAGATCCAGGAGCGCAGCGGCATCCGGGTGCAGGTCGAGGACCAGCCCGACGACGACGAGGTCCGGTACAACCCGGTGACGTTCGACGAGCACGGCGTCCCCGTCGCGCCGGCGTCGATCGGCACACCCCGCGTCGAGAAGTTCGCGGCCGACGGCACCCCGCTGCTCACGGCCGGCACCACGGCGACGCTCGAGATGCACGCGTTCGGGCAGACCGTGCACGCGCCGGTCCGCGTCGTGTCGATCATCGACGAGACCGACCGCAAGGGCTTCGCGTACGGCACCCTCGAGGGTCACCCGCTCTCCGGCGAGGAGTCGTTCGTGATCGAGCGGACGAGCGACGGTTCGGTGTGGCTCCAGGTCCGGCAGTTCTCGCAGCCGTCGAGCCGGAAGTGGGCGTTCGTCGCGCCCCTGCTCCGTCGGCAGCAGCGCGTGATGGCCGCCAAGTACCTCAGCGCACTCCGAGGCGACTGACCGCGGCACGCGCCGCGGGGTACGGCCACGCGCGCGGCAGTGCACGGACCACGCCCGACCGCGCCCCGCTCAGCGCAGCGGCGGCAGCGCGGCGATCGCGTCCTCGAGCAGCCGCGCGTCCTGCACGCAGTCCCGCGCGACGCACACCGCGCTCGTCCCGCGCAGGGCATCGGCCTCGTACACCCCGGTCGCCACCGCGACGAACGGGATCCCCACCGCGTCGGCCGCCTCGCCGTCGCGCGGGGTGTCCCCGACGATCACGGCACGCTCCCCGGACAGTGCGGCGGCGGCCCGTGCGGTGACCCCGGTGCGCTCGACCTCCGCGTCCCCGAAGTACGAGTGCTCCCAGTCGAACGCGTCGAGGTCGAAGCCCGCGCCCCCGAGCTTCACCCGTGCGCGGTGCTCGGAGTTGCCGGTCAGCAGTCCGTTCCGCCAACCGAGCTCGGCGAAGCGTCGGACGAGCGCAGCGGCTCCCGGTGCGGGGGAGCGCCGTTCGCCCCGTCCGTACCGTTCGTCGGTCAGGTCGCGGAGGTGTCTGCTCACGGTGGGGATGAGCGCGTCGTCGAGGTCGTGCGCGCGGACGTGGTCGGCGATGAGGCCAGCGTCGGTGCGGCCGTGCTGGTGCCCGACCTTCAGCACCAGGTCGCGGCCGACGGCGCGTTCGACGGCCAGGTGGTACAGGTTGCCCGGCGACGCGGCGTTCAGGACGAGGGTGCCGTCGATGTCCCACAGCACCGTGGTGGGGACGGTGTGGTGCTCCATGGCTCCATCATGGCCGAGAATGGAGTCCATGCCGAGTGCGCTCCCGATCGCCGATCCCGCTCCCGCGGACGGCCTGCTCACCCCCGGCCCGGGCGCCGGCGAGGTCCCCTTCGGGGTGTACGTCCACGTGCCGTTCTGCCGGGTGCGCTGCGGCTACTGCGACTTCAACACCTACACGGCGTCCGAGCTGCGCGGGGTGCGCCGCGACGACTACGCCGGCCACGCGGTGCAGGAGATCCGCTGGGCGGCCGAGGTGCTCGACCGTTCCGGGGTACCGCGTCGCCCGGTCTCGACGGTGTTCTTCGGTGGCGGCACGCCGACGATGTTGCCGGCGGACGACCTGGTGATGATCCTGCGGGCCATCGACGACACGTGGGGGATCCTGCCGGGGGCCGAGGTCACGACCGAGGCGAACCCGGACTCCGTCGACGCCGACTCCATCGCCACGCTCGAGCGCGGCGGGTTCACCCGGATGAGCTACGGCATGCAGTCCGCCGTGCCGCACGTCCTGGCCACGCTCGACCGGACGCACGACCCCGAGCGCGTCCCGCTGGTGGTCGACCTGGCGAAGCAGCGGGGCCTCGACGTCAGCCTCGACCTCATCTACTCGACGCCGGGGGAGTCCCTCGACGACTGGCGCACCTCGCTGGATGCCGCACTGGCCTGCGCCCCCGACCACGTGTCCGCCTACTCGCTCATCGTCGAGGAGGGCACGGCCATGGGACGCATGGTCGCCCGCGGCGAGCTGCCCGCGCCGGACGACGACCTGGCGGCCGACATGTACGAGCTCGCCGACCGCACCCTCGTCGACGCCGGCTACGCCTGGTACGAGGTGTCGAACTGGGCCCGCGCCGACGAGCAGGGCGGTCCGGAGCGCCACGCGAGCCGGCACAACCTGTCGTACTGGAAGGGCCACGACTGGTGGGGCGTCGGCCCGGGCGCCCACTCCGCGGTCGCCGGCACCCGCTGGTGGAACGTGAAGCACCCGGCCGCGTACGCGAACCGGGTGCTGTCCGGGGAGTCCCCGGCGGCCGGGCGCGAGACGCTCGACGCCGACACCCGGTACGTCGAGCGGGTGCTGCTGGCCGCGCGCGTGCGGGGCGAACTCACCACCGCGGAGCTCGGCCGGGAGGCCCGTGGCCGCGTCGCCGGCCTCATCGCCCGTGGTCTCGTGGACGGCTCGGCCGCGGTGCGGGGACGGATCGAGCTGACCCTGCAGGGCCGGCTGCTCGCGGACGCCGTCGTCCGCGAGCTGCTCGACTGACGCGCGGGCTGCCGCCCGCGCGGCAACGCTCGCCTGCTACTGCTTGACGAACTCGATGGTGAGCGGGTAGCGGTAGAGGTCGCCGCGGTTCGCCGCGAGGGCGGCCATGATCGCGAAGACGATCACGATCACGTAGAGGATCGGCAGCAGCACGAGCCCGATGACGACGATGGCCAACAGGCTGCAGACGAACCCGGCGATCGCCATGGTGATGTGGAAGTTCAACGCCTGGCGGGTGTGCTCCTTGATGAACTGCCCGCGGTCGCGGAGCACCAGGTAGGCGATGATCGGCACGACCAGGCTGAAGAAGATGCCGCCGACGTGGGTCAGCGTCGCCCAGAGGCGCTGGTCCTCCGGTGACATCGGCCGGGGCGGCGTGAAGCCGGCCGGGTACTGCGGTCCCTGCGGGTTCTGGGGTCCTCCCGGCTGCTGGCCGTACCGGCCGTCCTGCGGGCCGCCTGGTTGCTGTCCGTAGCTCATGCCGTGAGCGTACCGGCGCGGGCCCCCGCGGTCCCGGTCGATCGGTGGTCGGGCGTAGGATCAGCAGTCGACACGTCCGAGTGCCAGCATCGAACGGAAGGGGTCCGGATGGTCAGCGAACGCTCCCTCGAGGTCCTCAAGGCCATCGTGCGGGACTACGTCGCGTCGCGCGAGCCCGTCGGCTCGAAGACGATCGTCGAACGCCACGCCTTCGGGGTCAGCGCGGCGACGATCCGCAACGACATGGCGCAGCTCGAGGACGAACAGCTCATCGCGGCACCGCACACGTCGTCCGGCCGGGTCCCGACGGACAAGGGTTACCGGCTCTTCGTGGACCACCTCGCCGCCGCACGACCGCTGTCGAGCGCCCAACGGCACGCGATCGAGACCTTCCTCGGCACGCCGAACGACCTCGACGAGGTCCTCGGGCGGACGGTGCGCCTGCTCAGCCAGCTCACCAACCAGGTCGCCCTCGTGCAGTACCCGTCGATGGTGCGGGCCCGCGTGCAGCACGTCGAGCTCGTCCGGCTCGGCGACACCCGGCTCATGGTCGTCCTCATCACGGACACCGCCCGGGTCGAGCAGCGCGTGGTCGAGACCGACGTCCCCCTCGACGAGGACTCCCTCGCCGAGCTCCGCACGGTGGTGAACGGCGCGAGTGTCGGGCTCCTGCTGCAGGACGTGCCCCGTGCCCTGCGCGCGGTGCCGCAGCAGCTCCGCCCGGACGCGCAGACCCTCGGCGGGGTCGTCGTCGCGACGCTCATCGAGCAGGTCGCCGCGAACCGCCAGGACCGCCTGGTGATGGCGGGTGCGGCGAACCTCGCGAAGAGCGAACGCGACTTCTCCGGCGGCCTGTTCCCCGTGCTCGAGGCGATCGAGGAACAGGTGACCCTGCTCCGGTTGTTCGGCGAGATGCAGGTGGACGACGTGGCCGTGGCCGCGAGCATCGGCGCCGAGAACGCCGAGTACGGCCTCGACGCGACGAGCATCGTGGCCGGCGGGTACCTCGCCGGCGGCGGTGCCGTCGCCCGACTGGGCGTCCTGGGCCCGACCCGCATGGACTACGGCACGAACATGGCCGCCGTCCGCGCGGTCGCACGGTACCTGTCCAAGCTGCTGGGCGAACATTGACCGGACCACGCGCCCGACGCGCGGTGTCCAGCGGACCGGCTCCGCGCCTCCAGACCGGACCGCGGCGACCGCCGCGACCCACCGACCGAACCGAAACCGACTGAGGGAACCGTGGCAGACCACTACGACGTCCTCGGCGTCCAGCCGGACGCCTCCGATGCCGACATCAAGAAGGCCTACCGACGGCTGGCGCGCGAGCTGCACCCGGACGTCAACCCGAGCCCGGACGCGGCTGAGCGCTTCAAGGACGTGACGCACGCGTACGACGTGCTGAGCGACCCGGAGCAGCGCCGACGCTACGACGCCGGCCCGCAGGAGAGCCCCTTCGGCGGTGGTGCCGCCGGCGGCTTCAGCGACATCTTCGACGCCTTCTTCGGCGGCGGTGGCGGCGGCGGACGCGGCAACGGTCCGCGGAGCCGCGCCGAGCGCGGGCAGGACGCCCTGCTGCGCATCGAGGTCGACCTGGACGAGGTCGTCTTCGGCACGCACAAGGACGTCGAGGTCGACACGGCCGTCGTCTGCGAGACGTGCAACGGCTCGTGCTGCGCGCCGGGGACGAGCCCGCGCACCTGTGACATCTGCGGCGGCTCCGGGCACATCCAGCGCCAGGTGCGCTCGCTGCTCGGCAACGTCGTGACGAGCGCGCCCTGCGGGACGTGCCGCGGCTACGGCACCGTCATCCCGAGCCCCTGCCCGACGTGCCAGGGGCAGGGCCGCGTCCGTGCCCGCCGCACGATCCCCGTCGACGTGCCCGCGGGTGTCGAGACCGGACTCCGGCTGCAGATGCCCGGTCAGGGCGAGGTCGGCCCGGCCGGTGGTCCCTCGGGCGACCTCTACCTCGAGGTGAAGGTCCGCCACCACGACGTCTACAGCCGGGACGGCGACGACCTGCTCGCCACGCTCGAGGTCCAGATGACCGACGCGATCCTCGGGGCGCACACCACGATCGACGGCCTCGACGGACCCGTGGAGCTCGAGATCCGACCGGGCGTGCAGAGCGCCGACGTCCTGGTGATCAAGGACCGCGGCGTGACGAAGCTGCGCGGCGCCGGGCGCGGGGACCTCCGCGTCGGCGTGCAGGTCGTGACGCCCACCAAGCTCTCGCACAAGGAGCGCGGCCTCGTCGAGCAGCTGGCGAAGTCGCACAGGGCACCGGGGCCGCAGCTCGCGCGCTTCCAGCAGGGCATGTTCGGCAAGCTGCGCGACCGCTTCTTCAACTTCTGATGGCCTCGCTCTACCTGGTCGAGCCGGGCCGGCTCGACGGCGTCGGCGTCGGCGACCCGGTGTCGCTCGACGGCGCGGAGGGCCGGCACGCGGTGTCGGTCGCACGGGTCCGGGTCGGCGAGACGCTGCGCATCGCGGACGGGCGCGGCACGGTCGTGACCGGTGCGGTGGCCGCGACGGGCAGGGACACGTTGACGCTCACCGTGTCCGACGTCTCGGTCGACCCGGCTCCGCGCCCCGCGCTGGTGCTCGTGCAGGCACTCGCGAAGGGCGGGCGCGACGAGATGGCGGTGCAGGCGGCGACCGAGATCGGCGTCGACCGCATCGTCCCCTGGTCGGCGGCGCGGAGCGTGTCCCGCTGGGACGGCGCGAAGGTCGAGAAGGGTCGCGCCCGGTGGGCGGCGATCGCGCAGGAGGCCGCGAAGCAGGCGGTCCGCTCGCGCGTCCCCGCGGTGGACGCGCCGGTGACGACGACGCAACTCGCCGGGCTGGCCGGCTCGTCGTCGGGGACCGGCCGGGAGGCACGGCGTGCGGTGGTCGTGCTGGACCCGGTGGGCGCGGTGCGGCTGTCGGCGTGGGAGCCGCCGGTGGACGTCGACGAGATCGTCCTGGTGGTCGGCCCGGAGGGCGGCATCGACGGGTCCGAGTTCGACCGGCTCGAGGCCGCCGGTGCGGTCCGGGTGCGGCTCGGCGACACCGTGCTCCGCACCTCGACCGCCGGACCTGCGGCCCTGGCGGTCCTGCAGACCCGGCTCGGGCGCTGGTAGCGGCGTCGGAGGCGGGTCCTACGATGGACACCATGAGCAGCAGCGAGCCGAGCATCTTCTCGAAGATCGTCGCGCGCGAGGTCCCGGCGACGATCGTGGCCGAGGACGACCGGGTGATCGCCTTCGAGGACATCGCGCCCAAGGCGCCCGTCCACGTGCTCGTGGTGCCCAAGACCGAGCAGTACCGCGACGTCACCGAGCTCGCGGCCGGCGATCCGGAGTTGCTCGCACACGTCGTCGCCACCGCCCGTCGCATCGCCGACGAGCGGTCCGGTGGCCAGTTCCGTCTCGTCTTCAACACCGGCGAAGCCGCCGGTCAGACCGTGTTCCACGTGCACGCGCACGTCCTCGCAGGTGATCTGCACGAAGGGAATCTCCTTGCCGGCTGACGAACCCGTCCGTCCCCAACCCACCCAGCCCGGGACCGACCGCCCCGTGGCGCGTCCCGTCACCGATCCGTCGGACGTCACCGTCGACATCCAGGTCGACGGCATCGCGATGGTGCAGCTCCTCGGCCCGCAGGACCGCCTGCTCAAGACGGTCGAACGCCAGTACCCGGGCGTCCGGGTGCTCGTCCGCGGGAACGAGGTGTCCCTGACCGGTGCCGAGCGCGACGTCGCCCGCGCGCACGCGCTCGTCGACGAGCTCGTCGCCATGGTCAAGCGTGGCCAGGACATCGGCCCGGCCGACATCCCGACGTCGGCGCGCATCCTCGACGAGGACCGCAAGCCCTCGGACACCTTCGGCACGCCGATCGTCTCGAGCCGCGGCAAGTCCGTGCGCCCGAAGACCGACGGGCAGCGCGCCTACGTCGACGCCATCGACCAGCACACGATCACCTTCGGCATCGGGCCGGCCGGTACGGGCAAGACCTACCTGGCGATGGCGAAGGCCGTCCAGGCGCTCCAGCGGCGCGAGGTCACGCGCATCATCCTGACCCGCCCCGCGGTCGAGGCAGGCGAGCGGCTCGGGTTCCTGCCGGGCACCCTGACCGACAAGATCGACCCGTACCTGCGGCCGCTCTACGACGCGCTCAACGAGATGATGGACCCCGAGCTGGTCCCGAAGCTGCTCGCGGCCGGCACGGTCGAGGTCGCACCGCTGGCCTACATGCGCGGTCGGACGCTGAACGACTCGTTCGTCATCCTCGACGAGGCGCAGAACACCACGCCCGAGCAGATGAAGATGTTCCTGACGCGCCTCGGCTTCGGCTCGAAGATGGTCGTCACGGGTGACATCACCCAGGTCGACCTGCCCGGCAACCTGTCCGGTCTCCGGCTCGTCACCCGCATCCTGGGCGACGTCGACGACATCCACTTCGCCCGGCTCGGCAGCGAGGACGTCGTCCGGCACACCCTGGTCGGCCGGATCGTCGACGCCTACACGGTCTACGACGAGGAACGACTGGCGGAGCAGGCCGGGCACCGACCCGGCGGCCGCGGGACCGCCCCGGTGGGCAACCCGGAGGGGGCGAACCGTGCCGAGCGCCGCGGACGCCCGCCGCAGGACCGTCAGCAGTCCCCGTACCCGCAGAACGATGCCCGAGGAGGCAACCGGTGAGCATCGAGCTCAACAACGAGTCTGGTGTCGAGGTCGACGAGCAGGCGGTCCAGCGCCTCGCCGCCTTCGCGCTCGACGCGCTGCACGTCCACGCGGACGCCGAGCTCGCGATCGTCCTGGTCGACGAGGGCGCGATGGAGCAGCTGCACGTCCGGTGGATGGACGAGCCGGGGCCGACGGACGTCCTGAGCTTCCCGATGGACGAACTCCGCCCCGGGACCGAGGACGAACCGACGCCCGCCGGGCTGCTCGGCGACATCGTCGTCTGCCCGCAGGTCGCCGCCGAACAGGCGAAGACCGCGGGGCACACCACGACCGACGAGATGCTGCTGCTCACGTGCCACGGCATCCTCCACCTGCTCGGGTTCGACCACGCCGAGCCGGAGGAGAAGGCCGAGATGTTCGGGCTGCAGGGCGAGATCCTCTCCGCCTTCGCGGCGCAGCGTCGCGGGCGGTGACCTGATGGTGCTCGTCGCCGTCCTGCTCGCGGTGGCGTTCGTCCTGGTCGTCGTCGGCGGTCTGCTCGCCGCGTCCGACGCCGCGCTGACCGTGCTGTCCCGCGCCGACCTCGACGAGATCGCGCGCGGCAGCCGGAACCGCCGTGCGATCGAGGCCGTGGCCGACGACGTCGGCGCGCACGTCAACGCGCTGAACTTCGTCCGGGTGCTCGCCGAGACCGCCGCCGCAGTGCTCGTCACCATCGCCCTGGTCACGGTCTTCGACACCTGGTGGGTGGCGCTGATCGTGTCCGCCGCGATCATGACGGCCGTGTCGTTCGTCCTCGTCGGGTCGAGCCCGCGCAGCGTCGGACGCGCCCACGCCGAACGCCTGATCGGCGCGACCGGCGGCCTCGTGCGCGCCGTCCGCATCGTGCTCGGTCCCCTCGCCGGCCTGCTCGTGGCGATCGGCGACCGGGTGACGCCCGGACGCGGGCGCAGTGCGTCGACGGTGTCGAGCGAGGAGCAGTTGCTCTCGCTCGTCGACGAGGCGACGGAGAGCAACGTGCTCGAACAGGACGACCGCGAGCTCATCCACTCGGTCTTCGAGTTCAGCGACACCCTGGTGCGCGAGGTCATGGTGCCCCGAACCGACATGCTCACCGTCGACGGCTCGGCCACGCTCGCCGCCGGGATGGAACGCTTCCTCGTCGCCGGGGTCTCACGGATGCCCGTCACGGGCAAGGACAGCGACGACGTGCTCGGCGTGCTCTACCTGCGCGACGTCTCGCGTGCGCTGTACGAGCAGCCCGGCAGCGAGCGGGAAGCGGTCACCACGCTGCTGCGCCCCGCCGAGTTCGTCCCCGAGTCCAAGCCGGCGGACGACACGCTGCGGCACATGCAGGTCGCGAAGAACCACCTGGTGCTCGTCGTCGACGAGTACGGCGGAGTCGCCGGGCTGGTCACGATGGAGGACCTGATCGAGGAACTCGTCGGGGACATCTCCGACGAGTACGACCGCACCGTCGTCGACCGCACCGAGGTCGGCCCAGGGGTCTGGCGCATCTCGGCCCGCATGCCGATCGACGAGCTCGGCGACCTGTTCGGCATCGAGCTCGAGGACGACGACGTCGACACCGCCGGCGGACTGCTGACGAAGGAGCTCGGCCGGCTCCCGGTCCGCGGCGAGCAGGTCACCGTCTCCGGGGTCGAGCTCACGGCCGACCGGGTCGAGGGCAAGCGCCGCCACCTGATCACCGTCCTCGCCGAGCGGAGCGCCGCACTGCAGGACGCCGAGGACGCCCTCGACGACACCACTCCGAGCACGACGGGAACCCCCAACGCATGACCGAGCACGAGTCCGACCACAGCACCGACACGGGCACGGACGCCGACGCGACGACGCAGCCGTACCGCGCGGGCTTCGTCTCCTTCGTGGGGCGCCCGAACGTCGGGAAGTCGACGCTGACCAACGCCCTGGTCGGCGAGAAGGTCGCGATCACCTCGTCGAAGCCGCAGACCACCCGCCGAGCCATCCGCGGCGTGGTCCACCGGACCGACGGCCAGGTCATCATCGTGGACACCCCCGGCGTGCACCGCCCCCGCACGCTGCTCGGCGAGCGGCTGAACGACCTGGTGCAGTCCACGCTCGGCGACGTCGACGTGATCGGCTTCTGCGTCCCGGCGAGCGAGCCGATCGGGCCCGGCGACAAGTTCATCAACGAGTCGCTCGACCAGTACCCCCGGGCGAAGAAGATCGCCATCGTCACGAAGATCGACCGCACCCCGAAGGACCGTGTCGGCGAGCAGCTCCTCGCGGTGTCGCAGCTGCGCGACTGGGACGCCATCGTGCCGACCTCGGGCACGAAGGGGCTGCAGCTCGAGGCCCTGCTCGGGGAGATCACGAAGCTGCTGCCGGAGTCGCCGCAGCTCTACGACGCGTCCACGGTGACCGAGGAGACCGACGAGGACCGCATCGCGGAGCTCATCCGCGAGGCCGCGCTCGAGGGTGTGCGCGACGAGCTCCCGCACTCGCTCGCCGTCGTCGTCGAGGACGTCGTCGAGCCGGACGAGGACGACGACCCGGACGGGCCGCTGCGGATCTTCGCGAACCTGTTCGTCGAGCGTGACAGCCAGAAGGCCATCGTCATCGGACGCGGCGGCGAACGACTGAAGGACGTCGGGTCCCGGGCGCGCGCGGAGATCGAGTCGCTGCTCGGCGGCCGTCACGTCTACCTGAACATCCGCGTGAAGGTCGCCAAGGAGTGGCAGCGAGACCCGAAGCAGCTCGGACGCCTCGGCTTCTGACCGGGGTCATCCCCTGGTCGGACGCGCGCCGCCCGGCCTGGCCGTAGCGTGGGGTGGTGTTCCGTCCCATGCTGCGCGCGCAGCTCGTCACCGACGTCACCGCCGCGGTGCTGCTCGGGGGGCTGTTGGTGCTCCTGCGTGTCTCGGCCGACCAGTCGTTCCTCTGGCTGGTGACCGTCGTCGGGCTGAGCGCAGCGTTGGCGATTCGGCGGCTCTCGCCCGGTCTGGCGCTCGCCCTGTGCTGGGTCGTCGCACTCTTCGAGATGGTGACCTGGCAGACGCAGCCCGACCCGTCGAACGTGCTCATGGCCGGTGTCCTCTTCACCACGAGTGCCTACGGCAGCCGTCGCGTCCGGATCGCGGGGCTCGTCTCGGCCGTCGGTGGGTCGTTCGTCGCGGCGGGGTACGTCGGTCTGCAGGACTACCAGCGGCGCTCCGGCATCCAGACAGCGTCGACACCGGCACTCGAGACCCTGCAGGTCGTCCTCGCCGCCTTCGCAGCCGTCCTCCTGCTGCTCCTGCTCCCGTGGCTCGCCGGTCTGGTCCGGCGGGCGCGGCGGTCCGCGAGCATGAGCCGTGAGGCCCAGCTCGTCGCCGAACGCGACGCGGCCCGGGCGGACCGTGCCGTCGCCGTCGAGCAGGAGCGCGTGCGCATCGCTCGCGACATGCACGACATCGTTGCCCACTCGCTCGCGGTCGTGATCGCGCAGGCGGACGGCGCCCGGTACGCCGCGAGGACGGATCCCGCCGTCGCCGACCAGGCGCTCGCGACCATCTCGAGCACCGCGCGCAGCGCCCTCGGGGACGTCCGTGAACTCCTCGGCGCCCTGCGGCACGAGCAGGGGACGGCCCCGACGCCGGAGGCGGCCGACCTCGAGGTGCTGGTGTCCGAGATGCGCGAGGTCGGCCTCGACGTCCGCGTGAACCGGGAGGGCGACCCGACCGGGCTGCCGACGACGACGCAGCTCGCGGTCTACCGCATCGTGCAGGAGAGCCTGACGAACGCGTGGAAGCACGGCGAGGGCGGCACACCGGTCCACGCGTCCCTGACCTACCGACCCGACACCGTGGAGATCACGGTGGTCAACCGACGGGCCGACGACGGCACGCGCGGCCCAGGTACCGGACACGGGCTCGTGGGGATGCGCGAGCGCGTCGCCATGACCGGCGGATCGATGACGGCGGGGCCGCGCGGCGACGACTTCACGGTGGCCGTCCGCATGCCGGCGGTCCCCGCCAGCGGCCAGTTCCCCCGGGGCCGCACCACCCAGAGGGAGCAGGAGCGCACACGATGACCACGACCCAGCCGACCGGCAGCCCGATCCGGGTCGCCCTCGTCGACGACCAGGCGCTCTTCCGCACGGGCATCAGGATGCTCATCGACTCGCAGCCCGACCTCCAGTTCGTCGGTGAGGCCGGGGACGGGGCCGAAGGAGCCGAGCTCGTCCGCCGCACCGGCGCCGACGTCGTGCTCATGGACGTCCGCATGCCCGTGATGGACGGCATCACCGCGACCGCGAAGATCGTGGAGCAGGGCGGAGCGGACGCCGCGAAGGTCCTCGTCCTCACCACGTTCGACTTCGACGAAGCGGCAGCGAAGGCGATCCGGGCTGGTGCGAGCGGCTTCGTGCTCAAGGACGCCGATCCGGAGTTCCTGCTCGCCGCGGTCCGGACCGTGCACGCCGGCACGGCCGTGTTCGCCGCCTCGGCCACCCGCGAGCTCCTCCGTCGGTACGACGACGGCGCGGCACAGGCCGCTGCGGTCCCGGCCGCCTTCGCCGAACTGACGCCGCGCGAGCGGGAGATCTTCGACCTCGCGGCGCGCGGCTGGAGCAACAGCGAGATCGCGCAGCACGAGTACGTCAGCGAGGCGACGGTCAAGACGCACATCTCGCGGGTGCTCACGAAGCTGGACCTGCGTGACCGCGTCCGGCTGGTCGTGTTCGCGCACGAGCACGGACTGGTGCCGAAGGCGTGAGTGACGCCGCCTCCGGGCGGACGTGCCGTCATCCGACAGGATGACCCCTCCACAGCAGGACGAGCCGAACGGACCATCCACAGGAGCCGCGTGACGGACGCGGGACGGGCCTCCCGGGCGCGAAGCTCGGAGCATGACCACCAACCAGACCCCGATCATCCGGCTCGACCACGTCTCCAAGCACTACGGTGACGCGGCCCGACGCGTCACCGCACTCGACGACGTCAGCGTCGACATCGGTGCGGGAGAGTTCACCGCGGTGATGGGGCCGTCGGGCTCCGGCAAGTCGACGCTGATGCACGTCGCCGCCGGGCTCGACTCCGTGAGCACCGGGCGCATCACCATCGACGGGGTCGACGTCACCGGTCTCGGGGACCGCGAGCTCACCGAGCTGCGACGGCGCCGGCTCGGGTTCGTGTTCCAGTCGTTCAACCTCGTCCCGACGCTCGACGTGCGCGAGAACATCCGGCTGCCGTTCCTGCTCGGCGGGCAGCAGCCGACCCGCGACGAGTCGGCGTGGATCGACCGGCTCGTCGGCCTCCTCGGCCTGGGCGACCGGCTGACCCACCGACCGCACCAGCTCTCCGGCGGACAGCAGCAGCGCGTCGCGATCGCCCGCGCGCTCGCCTCGCGGCCCGCCGTGGTGGTCGCGGACGAGCCGACGGGCGCACTGGACTCCCGCACCGGGCGCGACGTCCTCGCGATCCTCCGCGGCGCGGTGCAGGAGTGGGGGCAGAGCGTCGTGATGGTCACGCACGACCCGACCGCCGCCGCGAACGCCGACCGCATCCTCTTCCTGGCGGACGGGCGCATCGTCGACGACCGCCCGGCGATGAGCGCCGCCGAGATCTCGGCGACGATGCTCGGGATGGAGGCCGCCGCGTGACCGGCCTGCGCACGTTCGCCCCGACGGTCCTCGTCGCAGCCCTCGGCACGACGTTCGGGTCCGCCCTCGTCATCGCCCCAGGGATCGTCACGCAGGCGATGGGGGCCACGGGTCTCGACGACCTGGCACCCGTCCGGGCGATCCTGTCCGTCGTCGGCTGGCTGTTCCTCGGCATCGCGCTCTACGTCGGTGCGATCGTCACGGCGAACACCTGCGCCACGATCATCGCCGGGCAGACCCGCACGATCGCGCTGCAGCGGCTGATCGGTGCGACGGGGGCGGGGCTGCGCGCCAGGACGACCCGGACCGGACTCCTCGTCGGGGCGGTCGGCGGTGCCGTCGGGACCGTCGTCGGCACCGGGCTGTCCGCGCTGTTCGTCACGGTGCTGCGGGGCGACGGGTTCCTCCCCGACACGACCTACGACCTGGTCCCGTGGGAGCTCGCACTGCCGTTCGTCGCCGTCGTCCTGGCGACCTGGGGTGCGTTCGCGGCGGGGTCGCGTCGCGTGCTGACGGTCACCCCGCTGCAGGCGCTGTCCTCCAGCGTCGAACCGAGCCACGCCGACGTCCGCTCGGGCAGGGCCCGCACGGTGTGGGCGGTCCTGCTCATGGCCGCCGGTGCGCTGCTGATGGTGCTCGGGCTCGTGCTCAGCCCCGCGACGCCCGCCGCCGTGCTGCCCGCGGCGCTCGGAGGCTTCGTCTCCTTCGCCGGCGTCGCGGTCGGGGCGACGATCGTGATGCCGCCGGTCCTGCAGCTCATCGGCAGGATCGGGTCCCGCGATCCGGTCGTCCTGCTGGCCGGCCGCAACGCGATGCGGGCGCCCGGTCGGTCGTCCAGGGCCACCATCGGCCTCGTCATCGGCGTGACGCTGCTGGTCACCTTCGCGGTCGCACTCGGGATCATGCAGCACGTCGTCGAGACCCAGATGGCGGCGATGGGCGACGGGTCCCTGCCTGCGGACGCGGTGCAGGCGCAGCGGGACTTCTTCGTCCAGCTGAACGCCGTGGTGAGCGTGATCGTGGGGTTCTCCGCCGTCATCGCCGCGGTCGGGGTCGTGAACGCGCTGGCGCTCGGCGTGCTCCAGCGACGTCGTGAGCTCGGTCTGCTGCGCGTGCTCGGGCTCACCGCAGCGCAGGTCCGACGCATGATCGTGACCGAGGCCGTGCAGATGGTCGTCGCGGCGGTGGTCACCGGGCTCGTCCTCGGGACGGTCTACGGGTGGGTCGGTGGGCAGACGATGCTCGGCTCGCTCGGGACGGTCGTCACCCCCGTCCTGCCGCCGGCGACCGTCGCGGTGGTCGTGATCGGCGCCCTCGTGCTCGCGGTCGTCGCGACGGTGGCACCGGTCCGGCGGGCGATGCGGGTGTCGCCGACGGAGGCGCTCGCCGTCGACTGA
Source organism: Curtobacterium subtropicum (assembly GCF_030362975.1). Taxonomy (NCBI): domain Bacteria; kingdom Bacillati; phylum Actinomycetota; class Actinomycetes; order Micrococcales; family Microbacteriaceae; genus Curtobacterium; species Curtobacterium subtropicum. The sequence goes on along the minus strand of NZ_JAUCMM010000004.1, from coordinate 82,348 downwards.
GACGGCACGGGTCGGGGGAGCGCTCGGGCGTCATCCACTTGCACCACGCTGGTGTACCAGTGCTACGGTGGCAACGATGTACCCGGCGCTCCTCCTCCTTCGCTGCCGCGACGAGGCCTGACTCACGGCCCACCTCGTCGCGGAGTCCGTCGTGGCCCCCACAGCGCCGATGCCGGCGAGACGACGAAAGCGACGACCATGCAGAACACCCAGCGCCCCTCCGGGATGCCGATCCACAAGTACGTCCCCTTCCATGAGCAGATCCGCGTCGACCTGCCGGACCGCACCTGGCCGACCAAGCGCATCGACCGCGCGCCGCGGTGGTGCGCCGTCGATCTCCGTGACGGCAACCAGGCCCTGATCGACCCGATGGACTCAGAGCGCAAGCGGGCGATGTTCGACCTGCTGGTGCGGATGGGCTACAAGGAGATCGAGGTCGGGTTCCCGAGCGCGTCGCAGACGGACTTCGACTTCGTGCGGTCTCTCATCGAGGACGGCGCGATCCCCGACGACGTCACGATCCAGGTGCTGACCCAGGCCCGCGAGCACCTCATCGACCGCACGTACGAGGCGATCGACGGGGCGAAGCAGGCCATCGTGCACCTCTACAACTCGACGTCGATCGTCCAGCGCGAGGTCGTGTTCCGCACCGACGTCCAGGGCGTCGTGGACATCGCCGTCGCGGGTGCCCGGATGTGCAAGGCAGCCGAGGCCCGGCTGCAGCACGGCACGCAGGTCTTCTACGAGTACTCGCCGGAGTCGTACACGGGCACCGAGCTCGAGGTCGCGGCCCGCATCTGCAACGCCGTGCTCGAGGTGTTCGAGCCGACGCCCGAGCGGAAGGTGATCATCAACCTGCCCGCGACGGTCGAGATGGCGACCCCGAACGTCTACGCCGACTCCATCGAGTGGATGTCGCGCAACCTCGACCACCGCGAGGACGTCATCCTGTCGCTGCACCCGCACAACGACCGCGGCACCGCCGTCGCAGCCGCCGAGCTCGGGTACATGGCCGGGGCCGACCGCATCGAGGGCTGCCTGTTCGGCAACGGGGAGCGCACCGGCAACGTCGACCTCGTCGCCCTGGGCATGAACCTGTTCACGCAGGGCATCGACCCGGAGGTCGACTTCTCGGACATCGACCAGGTCAAGCGCACCGTCGAGTACTGCAACCAGCTGCCGGTGCCCGAGCGGCAGCCGTGGGCCGGTGACCTCGTCTACACGGCGTTCAGCGGCTCGCACCAGGACGCCATCAACAAGGGCTTCGAGGCGATGAAGGCGAAGGCCGCCGCGGCGGGCAGGTCCGTCGACGACATCGCCTGGGCGGTGCCGTACCTGCCGGTCGACCCGAAGGACATCGGCCGCTCGTACGAGGCGGTCATCCGTGTGAACTCGCAGTCCGGCAAGGGCGGGGTCGCCTACCTGCTCAAGACCGACCACGCGATCGACCTGCCCCGCAAGCTGCAGATCGAGTTCTCCGGCGTCGTGCAGCAGCGCACCGACACCGAGGGCGGCGAGTTCTCGTCCGAGCGCATCTGGGACCTCTTCCGCGACGAGTACCTGCCCGCCGACGACGAGTCGGACAAGTGGGGTCGGTACGAGATCACGAAGACGGCGACGTCGAGCGACTTCGACGGCACGACGAAGCTCAGCGTCGCGATGCGCGTCGACGAGGGGTCCGTCACCGCGGACGCGGTCGGCACCGGTCCGGTGGACGCGTTCCTCACGGTCATGCGGGAGCAGGGCGTCGCGGTCACGCTGTACGACTACTCGGAGCACACGATGAGCGCCTCCGGCGACGCCAAGGCGGCGGCGTACGTCGAGCTCGATGTCGACGGCACGCGGCTGTGGGGCGTCGGGATCGACGCCGACATCGCGACGGCCTCGCTCAAGGCGATCGTCTCCGCGGTCAACCGCGCGGTGCGCGCCGGGGCCGCGACCGGCACGCCGGAGCTGGTCACGGCGTAGGTCGCCGGGCTCCTCGTCGTCACCACGGACGGGAGTCGCGGTGCGGGTCCGACCCGCACCGCGCCTCCCGTCCGTGCGGGCGTCCGCTGCGTCGGTCCTGCTGCCGCGAGCGGCGCGGCGCCGGCCGAGGTCGCACGACCTGCCGCTCACCTTCGCTCGCGGCGGCGTGTCGTGCGACCTCAACGTGTGCCACGCGGCGTGTCGTGCGACTCGGCGAGGCCGACACGGAGTCGGAGACGGAGACGGAGACGGACGACGCCGCCGCCGCCGCCGACGCCGACGGCGACGCGGACGACGCCGCCCGGCCGCCCCGGCCGCCGGCTCCGCGCTGTCGGCGGGCCGGGGGATACTGGGGCCATGCCGCTGTACCGGGACGAGTGCGTCGTGCTGCGCACCCACAAGCTCGGCGAGGCCGACCGCATCGTCACGATGCTCTCCCGGCAGCACGGCAAGATCCGGGCGGTGGCCAAGGGGGTCCGGCGCACGGCGTCGAAGTTCGGCTCCCGGCTCGAGCCGTTCATGGTCGTCGACGCCCAGTTCTACGAGGGCCGCTCGCTCGACATCGTCACCCAGGCCGAGAGCCTCGGGTCCTACGGCGCGCAGATCGTCACCGACTACGGCGCCTACACGGCAGCCAGCGCCATGGTCGAGACGGCCGACCGGCTGAGCGAGGCGGACGCCGGACTCCAGCAGTACCTGCTGCTCGTCGGCGCCCTCCGGTCGCTGTCCCGTCGGGAGCACGTCGTCAGCGCCACCCTCGACTCGTACCTGTTGCGGGCGATGAGCATCGCGGGCTGGGCGCCCTCGTTCGGCGACTGTGCGGTGACGGGGGAGCCCGGACCGCACACCGCCTTCGTGGTGCAGCTCGGTGGTGTGGTGGCCGATCGCGCGGCTCCTCCCGGCACGCCGCGGCTCGACACCGAGACCCTCGGGCTGCTCGGCGCCCTGCTCGCGGGTGACTGGTCGACCGTCGACGCCTCCGACGAACGGACGCGGTCGCGGGCCTCCGGCGTGGTGGCGGCGTACGCCCAGTGGCACCTGGAACGATCGCTCCGGTCACTGCCCCACGTCGACCGCAGCGAGCACCCCGCCCCGGTCGCACCCACACCGGGTGGGGTGCCGGCAGCGGTGGCCGCCACGCCCGCGCCCGCCGTCCCCGTCCCGTCCGACCACGAAGGAAGCCCTGCATGAGCCCACGCCGCTCCGCGTCCGAAGCCGCCTCCGAGGGACTGCGACCCGTCGACTGGACGGGGGAGCAGCCGCCGTCGATCCCCGCGCAGTTCGTCCCGGAGCACGTGGCGATCGTCATGGACGGCAACGGCCGGTGGGCGAACCAGCGCGGCCTCACGCGGGTCGAGGGGCACAAGGCCGGCGAGGCCTCGCTGCTCGACGTCGTCGCCGGCGCGATCCAGATCGGCGTCAAGCACGTCTCCGCCTACGCGTTCTCGACCGAGAACTGGAAGCGTTCCCCGGAGGAGGTCCGCTTCCTGATGGGCTTCAACCGCGAGGTCATCCACCGCCGCCGTGACCAGCTGCACGCCTGGGGCGTGCGCGTCCGGTGGGCGGGCCGTCGCCCCCGGCTCTGGCGGAGCGTCATCGACGAGCTGCAGACGGCGGAGCGGATGACCGCCGACAACGATGTCTGCACGCTGACGATGTGCGTCAACTACGGCGGGCGGAACGAGATCGTCGATGCGGTCCGGGGCATGGCCGAGGACGTGGCCGCCGGACGGCTGAAGCCGAGCCAGGTCACCGAGAAGGCCCTGGCGAAGCGGCTGTACGTGCCGGAGCTGCCCGACGTGGACCTGTTCCTGCGGAGCTCGGGGGAGCAGCGAACGTCGAACTTCATGCTCTGGCAGTCGGCCTACGCCGAGATGGTGTTCCTCGATCGGCTCTGGCCGGACTTCCGGCGCACCGACCTGTGGGGAGCGATCGAGGAGTACGCGCGCCGCGACCGACGCTACGGTGGCGCGGTCGACGCACCCACCGCCTGACGGGAGGCGCGTGGCGGCGCCGCGACGGGCCTCCCGTCCGACGCGTGGCCGGCCGGATGAACCGCGTCGGACCGCACGCGCGGGTTCCGTTCCGTCGCCGACCAGGCGTGCAGGCGACCAGGCGAGCAAGCGAGCAGGCCTGCACGCGTGCACGCGCGCAGGCGGAGCCTCGTCGCCGACCGGGCGAGCACGCGGAGCCCCGTGGCCGATCAGGCGAGCAGACCCGCCACCCCGCGCACGGCGTCGAGCGCGGCCCGCACGCTGGGGACCCGGTCCGCACCGCGGGCGACCACGACCTCGACCCGGCGCGCGAGCGCGTCGTCGGCCGGCGTGACCGCGACCCCCGGCGGCACGACGGTGGTCGAGAGCGCGAGCCGGGGCAGCAGCGCGACGCCGAGGCCGGCCGCGACGAGTCCGACGACCGCCGCGGCGTTGTCGGTCTCGAGCACGATCTCGGGCGTGAACCCGGAGGCCGCGCACGACGCGAGCAGTTGCCCGCGGCACCGCGGACACCCGCCGATCCACCGTGCGTCGCGGAACGCAGCGAGGTCGGCCACCGCGCCGTCCCGGGACACCACTGCGTCGTGCGGCCGTGCGTCCGCCGCGGTCACGAGCGCGAGCGGGTCCCGCCCGAGGGCGCGCGTCGTCAGGGTCGGATCGCTCGCAGGGACATCCTGCAGCGCGTGCGAGAACGTCAGCGCGACGTCGACCTCGCCGCGGCGGAGCAGGTCGACGGCCTCGGGCGGTTCGGCCTCGACGTACGACGTCACCACCCCGGGACTGTCCGCCGCCAGCGCCGCGAGCACCGGCGGCACGAGGGTCGAGGACGCGCTCGGGAACCCGGCGAGCCGGACGCGACCGCGGCTCAGGCCGCCGACGGCGTCGAGGTCCTCGCGCGCCGCAGCCAGCGCTGCCTCGACGTGCAGGGCGTGGTCGGCGAGCACGCGACCGGACTCGGTCAGCGTCGCACCGCGACCCCCGCGGAGCACGAGGTCGTGCCCGAGCCGCTGTTCGGCGCGGGCGAGCAGCTGGCTGACGGCGGGCTGGCTGTAGCCGAGAGCGGCGGCTGCGCGACTGATGGACCCACCGTCACGCACGGCGAGCAGGACCCGGAGCAACTGCGGTTCGATCGTCTCCACAACGCGATGTTATGGGACCCCGAAGAAAGCTGCCCTGGTGTGATGGTCGCGGGCGTCGGAGCCTGGACGCATGGACTCCTTCGTCGACGGATCGGGTTACCTCGCCGCATGCACCGCCGGGCTCCCCACCCTCGGGACGCTGGCCGCGCAGCGGGCGGACCTCGACGCCTGGTCACGCGCCGAGACCTCGCCGGCGACCTACGGCGACCTGGTCGAGGAGGGCCGCGCACGCTTCGCCGACATCGTGGGCGTCGACGCCGGCCGGGTCGCCACCGGGTCGCAGACCTCGGCGATGGTGGCGGTCGTCGCGGCCTCGCTGCCGGACAGTGCCGAGGTCGTCGTCCCCGAGGGCGACTTCTCGTCGATCGTCTTCCCGTTCCTGGTACAGGCAGACCGGGGGGTGACCGTCCGCAGCGTGCCGCTCGACCGGCTCGCCGACGCGGTGCGACCCGGCACCGCCCTCGTCGCCTGGTCGGCCGTGCAGTCCGCCACCGGCGCGGTGACCGACCCGCGGCCCGTCCTCGACGCCGCCCGTGCCGTCGGGGCCCTCACCCTCTGCGACCTCACCCAGGCGGCCGGGGTCCTGCCGGTGTCGGCGGCCCCGTTCGACGTCACGGTCACGCACGCCTACAAGTGGCTGTGCGCGCCCCGCGGGGTCGCCTTCGCCACGGTCTCCGACGCCGCGCTCGAGCGCATCCGACCCGCGCAGGCCGGCTGGTACGCGGGTGAGGACGTCTGGTCCTCGTGCTACGGCCCGGCCATGCGGCTCGCCACCGATGCCCGCCGCTTCGACGTCTCCCCGGCCTGGCAGGCCTGGCCCGGGGCGGTCGCCGCCCTGCGGCACCTCGCGTCCGTCGACGCAGCATCGGCCTGGAGGCACGCGACCAGCCTCACGGACCGGCTCGCCGACGCGCTCGGTACGCCCCGGTCCGGACAGGCGATCACGACGTTCCCGGACCCGGACGGCTCGGCGCTCCGAGCGCTGGCGCACCGGGGTGTGACGGCGAGCGGGCGCGCCGGTCGGGTCCGGCTGGCGTTCCACCTCTGGAACGACGAGGAGGACGTGACACGCGTCGTCGAGGCGCTCGGGGCACTCCCCGGATTCCGTCCTGTGGGGTGAGTCGACCGGTCCCCAGGTGCCGCGCCTCCCGCCCGCCGACGGCCGCGAGGCCGGTACGCTTGCCCGGTACCTTCCCGCACCGGGCACCCAGTCCGGCGACCCCTGGAGTCCCTCTTGGCACAGTCCTCCCGTCTCGACAGCGTCATCGCCCTGGCCAAGGGCCGTGGCTTCGTCTTCCAGTCGGGGGAGATCTACGGCGGATCCCGCTCCGCGTGGGACTACGGGCCCCTCGGCGTCGAGCTGAAGGAGAACATCAAGCGCCAGTGGTGGCAGCGGTTCGTCCGCGGTCGTGGGGACATGGTCGGCCTCGACTCCGCCGTGATCCTGCCCCGCAGGGTGTGGGAGGCCTCGGGTCACGTGGCGACCTTCACCGACCCGCTCGTCGAGTGCCTGCACTGCCACCACCGCTTCCGCGCCGACCACCTGGAAGAGGCGTTCGAGGCGAAGAAGGGCCGGAAGCCCGAGGGTGGTCTGGCCGAGGTGCCGTGCCCGAACTGCGGTACCCGTGGTGAGTGGACCGAGCCGCGCGAGTTCTCCGGCATGCTCAAGACCTACCTCGGCCCGGTCGAGTCGGAAGAAGGCCTGAACTTCCTCCGCCCCGAGACCGCGCAGGGCATCTTCGTCGACTTCGCCCAGGTCGTCACGACGAGCCGCATGAAGCCCCCGTTCGGCATCGGTCAGGTCGGCAAGGCGTTCCGCAACGAGATCACCCCCGGCAACTTCATCTTCCGCACGCGCGAGTTCGAGCAGATGGAGATCGAGTACTTCGTGCCGCCGGCCGACGTCGACGCCCACTACGAGCAGTGGATCGCCGACTCGGTGGCGTTCTTCACCGACCTCGGCATCGACCCCGAGAACCTCCGCCGCTTCGACGTGCCGGACGGCGAGCGTGCGCACTACTCCGACGCGACCGCCGACATCGAGTACCGCTTCGGGTTCGCCGGGTCCGAGTGGGGCGAGCTGATGGGCGTCGCGAACCGCACGGACTTCGACCTGAACAACCACATCGAGTCGTCGGGTAAGGACCTGCGCTTCTTCGACCAGGCCGCGAACGAGAAGTACGTGCCGTACGTCATCGAGCCGTCGTTCGGTCTGACGCGCGCGCTCATGGCGTTCCTGCTCGACGCGTACCACGAGGACGAGGCCCCGAACGCGAAGGGCGGCGTCGACAAGCGCACGGTCCTGCGCCTCGACCCGCGCCTGGCGCCCGTCAAGGCCGCGGTGCTCCCGCTGTCCCGCAACGAGCAGCTCTCGCCGGTGGCGCGTGGTCTCGCCGACGACCTGCGGAAGTACTGGAACGTCGACTTCGACGACGCCGGTGCGATCGGCCGTCGCTACCGTCGCCACGACGAGATCGGCACCCCGTTCTGCATCACCGTCGACTTCGACACGCTCGACGACAAGGCCGTGACGGTGCGCGAGCGCGACACGATGTCGCAGGAGCGCGTCTCGCTCGACCAGCTGCAGGGCTACCTGGCACAGCGCCTGCTCGGCGCGTAGCGCGCCGCGCCGCGCGCTCCGACGGGTCGCATCGAACCACGAAACCGACATCGAACCGGGCTCCGCGCCTGGTTCGGTGTCGGTTTCCTGGTTCGACCTCGGAATAGGGCCGTGCGTCCCGCGTTGCACCAGCCGTGAACGAGTCTGTGAAGGTCGATGTCTGGTCGGACATCGCGTGCCCCTGGTGCTACATCGGCAAGCGGAAGTTCGAGGCCGGCGTCGCCGCGTTCTCGTCGACGCCCGAGGCCCAGCCGGTCGAGGTCGAGTACCACTCCTTCGAGTTGAGCCCCGACACGCCGGTCGACTTCGAGGGTTCCGAGGCCGAGTTCCTCTCGCAGCACAAGGGGCTCCCGGTCGACCGGGCGCAGCAGATGATCGACCAGGTCGCCGGCATCGCCGAGTCCGTCGGGCTGCACTACGACTACGACGCGCTGCGCCACACGAACACCGTCAAGGCGCACCAGGTGATCCACCTGGCGAAGCAGCACGGCAAGCAGCTCGAGATGGTGGAGCGGCTGTTCACCGCCTACTTCGAGCGCGGCGAGCACGTCGGGCAGGACGAGTCGCTCGCCGACCTCGGCGCGTCGATCGGACTCGACCGCGACGAGGTCCTGGCCACCCTGCGGGACGACGCCCAGCTCGCTGCCGTCCGTGCGGACCAGGCGCAGGCGCAGGCGTTCGGCATCAACGGCGTGCCGTTCTTCGTCATCGACGGCAAGTACGGCGTCTCCGGCGCGCAGGACCCGGCAGCCTTCGAGCAGGTCCTCCGCCAGGTGGTGGCGCTGCGCGACACGACGCCCGAGGAGCTCGCGGCCCAGCAGCAGCGTGCTGCGGACGACGCGGCCGCGGACGCGGAGGTGACCCGGTGACGGGCGCGACGACGACCGGACCGGTCCAGCCGAGCCTCCAGGCTGACGGACGGGAGGCGCGACCCGCCCTCCTGACGCTCGTCACGCCCGGTGGTGCGCCGGTCTGCGAGGGGGACAGCTGCCTCGTGCCCGGCGCGGAGGGGGACTGGACCGAGGTCCCGGACTGAGCCGACCGCTAGCGGACGGGTTCCTCGTCGGTGATGTCGGCGACGGTCGCGCCGTAGGCGGCGACGAGCGCGTCCCCGTCGACGAAGGCGCTCGCTCCGTGGCGACCGGCACCGAGCGCGATGCGGCGGCCGAGGATGCGCTCGTCCGCGAACACCGGGAGGTCGCCGATCGCTCCGATCGGCGTGATCGTGCCGCGCTCGTATCCCGAGGCCTCGAGCGCGGTGGCCGCGTCGGGCATCGAGAGCTTGTTGACGCCGACGACGGTGCGGAGCTTCTTCCACGCGATGCTCCGGCCGCCGGGCACGAGGGCGAGCAGGAAGCCGCCGTCGTGGCGCTTCACGACGAGCGTCTTCACGATGTCGCCGGGCTCGATGCCGAGCAGGGCCGCGGCGCCCTCGAGGGAGTCAGCCGCGGGACGTTCGACGACGTCCACGCTCAGGCCCCGGGCGGCGGCGTCGGCGTCGAAGCGGGCGATCGCGGTGTCGGACATGTGGAGAACGCTACCGGCCCGGACCGACGTGGGAGGATGGAACACGTATGACGATCACCGACACGCCCAGCACGGCGCCCCGCACGGCGAAGCCCCTGCGCATCGGCCCCATCGAGGTCGAGGCGCCGGTCGTGCTCGCCCCGATGGCGGGCATCACGAACATGGCCTACCGCCGGCTCTGCCGCGAGTACGGCGCCGGTCTCTACGTCTGCGAGATGATCACGTCCCGCGCGCTCGTCGAGCGCACCCCGGTCTCGATGCAGCTCATCCAGCACCACGAGTCCGAGACCCCGCGGTCGATCCAGCTGTACGGCGTCGAGCCGAACACCGTGGCCGAGGCCGCGACGATCCTGGTGGGCGAGGACCGCGCCGACCACATCGACCTCAACTTCGGGTGCCCCGTGCCGAAGGTCACGCGGAAGGGCGGGGGAGCGGCGCTGCCGTGGAAGCTCGACCTGTTCCAGGACCTGGTGACCAAGACCGTCAAGGCCGCGGGTGACGTCCCGGTGACCGTGAAGATGCGCAAGGGCATCGACGCCGACCACCTGACCTACCTCGACGCGGCGCGCATCGCCCGCGACGCCGGTGTCGCCGCGATCTCGCTGCACGCGCGCACCGCGAACGAGCACTACTCCGGCCACGCGGACTGGTCGGCGATCGCCACGCTGAAGGAGACGATCACCGACATCCCCGTGCTCGGCAACGGCGACATCTGGTCCGCCGCCGACGCTCTGCGCATGGTCGACGAGACCGGCTGCGACGGCGTCGTGGTCGGCCGTGGGTGCCTGGGACGACCGTGGCTGTTCGGCGACCTGGCTGCGGCGTTCCGTGGCGAGGACGTCCGTGCGATGCCCTCGCTCGGCGACGTCGCGACCGCGTTCCGCCGGCACGCCGAACTGCTCGTCGAGTTCTTCGGGTCCGAGGACCACGGGTGCCGCGATGCCCGCAAGCACGTCTCCTGGTACTTCAAGGGGTACCCGATCGGCGGCGACGTCCGGTCGGCGCTCTCGATGGCGTCGAGCCTGCAGGAGATCGACGACCTGCTCGGGCAGCTCGACTGGTCCGCGCCGTACCCGGGTGCCGACGTCGAGGGCCCCCGCGGTCGCGCCGGACACCCGAAGCGCACGGCGCTGCCGGACCGCTGGCTCGAGTCGCGCGACGTCGACGCCGAGTTCCGCAAGGTCCTCGCCGCCGCCGAGCTGCACCACAGCGGCGGATGAGCGCCACCGCCTCGTACGGGCCCGCCGACGCCGAGCGCTGGCTGCCCGAGACCCACGGCAACCGTCGCTCCGACTTCGCCCGCGACCGCGCTCGGCTCCTGCACTCGAGCGCCCTGCGACGCCTCGCCGCGAAGACCCAGGTGCTCAGCCCGACGACGGGGCTCGACTTCGCCCGCAACCGCCTGACCCACTCGCTCGAGGTCGCGCAGGTCGGGCGCGAGCTCGCCGACTCGCTCGGGCTCGACCCCGACGTCGTCGACACGGCGTGCCTGGCACACGACATCGGGCACCCGCCGTTCGGCCACAACGGTGAGACCGCCGTGAACGCCTGGGCAGCGGACATCGGCGGCTTCGAGGGCAACGCGCAGACCCTGCGGCTGCTGACGCGCCTCGAGCCGAAGGTCTACGGCGAGGGCCCCGACGACGACCGGCCGTACGGGCTGAACCTGACGCGTGCGTCGCTCGATGCGAGCTGCAAGTACCCGTGGCCCGCGGCGCAGGGCGTCGCCGAGGCGTCCTCCGGCCGCACGAAGTTCGGGTTCTACGACGACGACCACGACGCCTTCGAGTGGCTCCGTGCCGGCGCACCCCGTCGGCAGCGGTGCATCGAGGCGCAGGTCATGGACCTCTCCGACGACATCGCCTACTCGGTGCACGACTTCGAGGACGCCGTCGTCGCGGGGTTCATCGACGTCGCCGCACTCGGTGACCGGGTCGGCGAGAACGACATCGTCACCGCCATGCACGCGTGGGTCGGGTCGGACCTCAGCCGCGACGAGCTGCTCGAGGCGTTCGACCGACTCCGGTCGCTGCCGCTCTGGATGACCTCGTACGACGGGTCGCGCCGGGACATGGCGCGGCTGAAGAACCTCACGTCGCAGCTCATCGGCCGGTTCGCCCGGACGGCGACCGCTGCGACGCGGGAGTCCTACGCGTCGGGGTCGCTCGTGCGCTTCGCGGCCTCGGTCGTGACCCCGCCGGAGATCATCGGCGAGATCGCGGTGCTCAAGGGCATCGTCGCGGCGTTCGTGATGACCCACGGTGACCGGCAGCCGGTGTACGAGGACCAGCGCCGGGTGCTCACCGAGCTCCTCGACGCGCTGGCGGCGACGGGCAGCGCCGACCTCGAGCCGGGGTTCGCGGCCGACTGGCGTGCTGCGTCCGACGACGCCGGGCGGCTCCGCGCCGTGGTCGACCAGGTCGCGAGCCTGACCGACCAGGGGGCGTTGGCGTGGCACAAGCGGCTCGTGGTGGGGGACCGGGAGACGACGCACATCCCTGTCTGACGCCCGAGGGGGCGTGTGGGACGAGGGCGTTCGGCGCGCAGGCAGGTGCGCGCGGCGACGGCGTGTGCCTGAGGCGCCGGCGTGTGCCCGAGGCGCCGGCGCGTGCCCGGGACGCCGGCAGTCGCACGAGACGCCGTCGGATCTGCCTCCGTCTCGCGGACGTGCGACCGTGTCGCAGAGACGGGGCCGTCCCGGCGCGGAGCGACCGTCTCGTCACGGCTCCGTCTCGCGCAGACCGGACCGTCTCGTCGACGGCAGCCGGCGTGCCGGTCCTGCACCGCGCCTCCCGGCCGTCCTGCTCTCCACAGGCGGACGCTCGACGTCCGCCGGGGTCGGCCGCACGAACTAGGATCGAGGGGTGGCTGGCAGGATCGCGCGGAACGACATCGACGAGGTCCGCTCGCGTGTCAACATCGCCGACGTCGTCGGTGACCACGTCACGCTGAAGTCGGCGGGCGTCGGCTCGCTGAAGGGCCTGTGCCCCTTCCACGACGAGCGTTCCCCGTCCTTCCACGTGCGGCCGCAGGTCGGCCGGTACCACTGCTTCGGGTGCGGCGAGGACGGCGACGTCTTCGAGTTCATCATCAAGATGGACCACACCACGTTCCAGGAAGCCGTCGAGCGGATGGCTGCGAAGATCGGCTTCACGCTCCACTACGAGGAGGGCGACGGCCCTCGCACGGACTACAACCAGCGTGCCCGGTTGATCGCCGCGAACGAGGCAGCGCTCGAGTTCTACCAGTCGCAGCTCACCTCGGCGGCGGCCGAACCGGCTCGCCGCTTCCTCGGGGAGCGCGGCTTCGACCCGGCGGCGGCCCAGCACTTCGGTGTGGGCTTCGCGCCGCAGTCGTACGACGCGACCCGCGAACACCTGCGCGGCCGGGGCTTCTCGATGGACGAGATCCTCGCGGCGGGGCTCGCCGGCCAGGGCGACCGCTCGCCGTACGACCGGTTCCGCGGTCGGCTCGTGTGGCCGATCCGCGACGTCACCGGTGCCACGATCGGGTTCGGCGCGCGCCGCCTGCTCGACGACGACAAGGGCCCGAAGTACCTCAACACCCCCGAGACGCCGATCTACCACAAGAGCCAGGTGCTGTACGGGCTCGACCTCGCCCGGAAGGACATCTCGAAGGGCAAGCAGGTCGTCATCGTCGAGGGCTACACCGACGTGATGGCGTGCCACCTGGCTGGCGTGACGACCGCGGTCGCGACGTGCGGAACGTCGTTCGGCGTCGACCACATCAAGGTGCTCCGGCCGATGCTCGGTGACTCCGCGAACGCGCACCTCTCGCAGCTCGGCGACATCGTCTTCACCTTCGACCCCGACGAAGCCGGACAGCGGGCCGCGGCCCGGGCCTTCGCCGAGGAGAGCCGGTTCGCGTCGCAGACCTACGTCGCCGTCGCGCCTGGTGGCCTCGACCCGTGCGACCTCCGGCTCGCCCGGGGTGACGCCGCCGTCGAGCGGCTGATCGACACGAAGCGGCCGATGTTCGAGTTCATCATCCGGCGCCGCCTCGCCGCCCACGACATCGAGACCGCCGAGGGGCGCGTTGCCGGCCTGCGCGACGTCGCGCCGGTCGTCGCCGGCATCCGTGACCGCACCCTCGCGAGTGCCTACGTCCGTGAGACCGCCAAGTGGCTCGGGGTCGACATCCCCGAGGTTCGGCGCGCCGTCGACGCGGCCCGACAGCGGTCGGGCTCGGCGCCGTCAGACCGATCGGGAGGCCCGGTGCCGGTCGGGCAGGCCGGCCCCGGTGGCGAGCTGGTCACCCCGGCCGAGGAGCCGGTGGCCGGCCTGCGGCTGCTGCCGAACGACCCGATCACGCGGATGGAACGCGATGCCGTGATGGCGATGGTGCAGCAGCCCGCGCACGTCGGGGCGCCGCTGCTCGGGCTCGCCGCCGGCGCGACGTTCTCGGCGCCGATGCTGTCCGTGGTGCGGGATGCCGTCGTGGCGAACCTGGACTCGATCGGCGCGGCCAACTGGCTCGACCGACTGCTGCAGGACGTCCCGGCGCCGTTCCGTGGCCTCGTGCAAGAGCTCGCACTCGCGCCGATCCCCGCGCGCACCGACGAGGACCTCGCGCTCTACGCACGGAGCATCGTCGTGGCATTGGTCGAGCGCGACCTGCTCGCCCGCAAGGCGTCGCTGCTCGGGCAGCTGCAGCGCGCCGACCCCTACGAGCAGGCTGATCGGCGTGCCGAGATCCAGCGCCAGCTCGTCGACATCGATGCGCAGCGGATGCGACTCCGCGCCGATGCCGAGGCGGCAGCGCAGGACTGACCCGCGGGGGCGTTCGTCGCGTCGGCGTTGATCCGGGTCGGCTGTGCTCGTGCCGGTCGGCCGCGCTCGTCCGGGTGGGTTGTGCTCGTTCGGGTCGCACGACCTGCCGCGCGCGGTCGTCCTGGTCGCACGACCTGCCGTCCCCACCCGAACTGAGCGGCATGTCGTGCGACCGCGATTCGTGAGCTGTCTCCCGCGCGCCGCCGCCCCGAGCCCCGCGTTGCACCACGCAACTATCCTGCGCGACACGCCGCACTCTGGCGCGCGCATCATGCGTCACCGGTGCCGTTCGCGCATTACAAGGGTGTAAACAAATCTCCCTCGAATCGTGGAGTTCCGTGTCAGGGTGGTACCAATGAGCGTTCCCGGCGGGCCTCACAGTCGAACCACCGCCCGCCGTGAACCCCTTGCGAACCAACAAGAGAGAGAGCGGACATGGCATCCGTGAACAAGTGGGGCAGGCGCGGCATCGCGCTCGGCGCCGGAGTGGCAGCGACGGCGCTGGTGCTGACCGGCTGCGCGAGCAGCAGCGTCTCCGACACCGAACTGAACGGCCTGAGCATCGGGACGACGGACAAGGTCACGTCCCTCGACCCGGCCGGCTCGTACGACAACGGCTCGTTCGCCGTGCAGAACCAGGTGTTCCCGTTCCTGATGAACACCCCGGTGGGCAGCCCGGACGTCAAGCCGGACATCGCCGAGAGCGGTGAGTTCACGAACGACACGACGTACACGGTGAAGCTCAAGAGCGGGCTGAAGTTCGCCAACGGGCACGACCTGACCTCGAGCGACGTGAAGTTCTCGTTCGAGCGCGAGCTGAAGATCAACAACGAGAACGGCCCGCAGTCCCTGCTCGCCAACCTCAAGAGCATCGACACCCCGGACGACACCACGGTCGTGTTCAACCTCGACCACGCCGACCAGACCTGGCCGCAGGTGCTCTCGAGCCCCGCCGGTCCGATCGTCGACGAGCAGGTGTTCTCGGCCGACGAGCTCACGCCGGCGGCGGACATCGTCAAGGGCAACGCGTTCGCCGGGCAGTACGAGATCACCTCGTACAAGGAGAACGACACGATCCAGTACAAGGCCAACCCGAACTACGACGGGCTCCTCGGCAAGGCGAAGACCGACGAGGTCACCGCCAGCTACTACACCAAGGAGACCGACCTCAAGCTCGCCGTGCAGAAGGGCGACGTCGACGTGGCGTACCGCTCGCTGACGCCGACCGACATCGCGGACCTGCGCAAGGACGACTCGGTGAAGGTCACCGACGGCCCCGGCGGCGAGATCCGCTACCTGGTCTTCAACTTCAACACGCAGCCGTTCGGCGCGAGCCAGTCCGACGCGGACCAGGCGAAGGCCCTGGCCGTCCGCCAGGCAGTCGCGGACGTCGTCGACCGCGAGAAGCTCGCGAAGGACGTGTACAACAACACGTACTCGCCGCTCTACTCGATGGTGCCGGACGGCCTGACCGGTGCCGCGAAGCCCTTCGAGGAGCTCTACGGCAACGGCAGCGGCGGCCCCGACGTCGACAAGGCGAAGGAGACCCTGTCGAAGGCGGGCGTCAGCGGCAAGGTGCAGCTCGACATCCAGTACGCGCCGGACCACTACGGCTCGACCTCGGACGACGAGTACGCCGAGCTCAAGACGCAGCTCGAGAACTCGGGCCTGTTCACCGTGAACATCCAGTCGACGGTCTACACGACCTACGCGCAGGAGCGCACGAAGGACGCCTACCCGGTGTACCAGCTCGGTTGGTTCCCGGACTTCTCGGACGCCGACAACTACCTGTCGCCGTTCTTCACGAAGGACAACTTCGTGCAGAACCACTACGACGACCCGGAGATCCAGCAGCTCATCTCCGAGGAGCAGCAGGAGTCCGACAAGGACAAGCGCGCCGAGCTCATCGAGCAGGCGCAGGAGCGCGAGGCCACGCAGATCTCGACGCTGCCGCTCCTGCAGGGCAAGTCCGTGGCGGTCGCGGGCAAGGACGTCAAGGGCCTGACCCTCGACTCCTCGTACAAGTTCCGCTACGCCACCCTCTCCAAGTAACACCGACGTCGGCCCACGGGGGCGTTCCCAGGAGGAGCGCCCCCGTGACCGCGTCCCGAACGGCACCGAAAGGCACCCGTCCCCGTGACCCTCAGCACCCCCGAGGCGACACCGGAACTGGCCACCGACCCCACCAAGCCCCAGGCACAGCGACGTGCCCGTGGGCAGGGCGGCGGACTCGGCCGGTACATCCTGGTCCGCTTCCTCCTCATCTTCCCGACGGTGTTCATCCTGGTGACGCTCGTCTTCTTCCTGATGCGCGTCATCGGGAACCCGATCACGGCCTCGGTCGGCGGCCGACTCACCCCGACGCAGCTGCAGGAGCGCCTGCACGCCGCCGGGTACGACCGCCCGGTGATCGTCCAGTACCTCGAGTACCTCGGCAACATCGTCCGCGGTGACTTCGGCACGACGTCGACCGACAACCGGCCGATCACCGAGGTCATCGTCACGTACGGCGGTGCGACCGCCGAGCTCGTCTTCTACGCGCTCATCGTCGCGCTCGTGCTCGGCATCCCGCTCGGCATGCTCGCCGCGTACCTCCGCGACAAGTGGCCCGACGTCCTCTTCCGTGCCCTCGCGATCCTGACGTACGCGACCCCGGTGTTCTTCGGCGGTCTGCTCCTCAAGCTCGTCTTCTCGGTCTGGCTCGGCTGGCTCCCGCTCGGCGACCGTGCGTCGACCCGGGTCTCGCTCATCCTCGACAACATCCCCGGCGCGTCCGGCATCTACATCATCGACGCGCTCCGCACCGGCAACGCGCAGGTGATCGGCGACGTGCTGTCGCACGCCGTCCTGCCCGCGCTGACGCTCGGCCTGCTCACCGCCGGCATCTTCCTGCGGCTGGTGCGCGCCAACATGATCGGTTCGCTCGGCTCCGAGTACGTCGACGCGGCGCGCTCGCGGGGCGTCCGGGAGGCGCGGCTCGTCCGGACCCACGCCTTCCGTCCGGCGCTGGTCCCGATCATCACCGTGATGGGTCTGCAGATCGCCATGCTGCTCGGCGGGTCCGTCCTCACCGAGACCACCTTCGGGTGGCGCGGGCTCGGCTTCGAGCTCAACCAGTACCTGTCGGCCCGCGACTTCGTCGCGGTCCAGGGCATCGTCGCGATGCTCGCGGTGATCGTCGCGGTGACGAACTTCATCGTCGACGTCGTCGCGGCGCTGATCGACCCGAGAGTGAGGTTCTAGCGATGGCCGACACCTCGCTCGTCGACCGCCACGAGCCGCTCTGGAAGCGGCTCCCCGTGGTGGTCCAGCTCCGCAGGAGCACCGGCTGGCAGCGCGCCATGCTCATCACCGGCGTGGTCATCTGCGCCCTGTACCTCGTCGTCGCGATCGCCGCGCCGCTCATCGCCCCGTACGGCTTCGGCCAGCTGCAGGGTGCCGACGGCCAGGGCTTCCCGCGCACCTCGCCGCCGAGCCCCGAGCACATCTGGGGCACGACGGTGGGCGGCTTCGACGTCTTCAGCCGCGTCGTGTTCGGCGCCCGCACCGCGGTCCTCGTCGTCATCGTCGCCGTGGTCGTGTCGATCACCATCGGCGTGATCCTCGGCATGGTGTCCGGGTACATCGGGGGGTGGCTCGACCGGATCCTCGTCGTGGTCGCGGACGCGATCTACGCGTTCCCGTCGCTGCTGCTCGCGATCGTCGTCTCCATCGTCATCTCGGGCGGCAACTCGAGCTACTCCGGTGGCATCATCGCGGCGGCGATCTCGATCACGGTCGTCTACGTCCCGCAGTACTTCCGGGTCGTCCGCGCCGAGGCCGTCCGCCTGAAGAACGAGGCGTTCGTCGAGTCCGCCCGGGTCATCGGCACGAACCCCTGGCGCATCATGACCCGGCACGTGCTCCGCAACTCCACCCGCAGCCTGCCGCTCATCCTGACGCTCAACGCCAGCGACGCGATCCTGACCCTCGCCGGCCTGGGCTTCCTCGGCTTCGGCATCGGTCCGACCAGCGGCGCCGAGTGGGGTTACGACCTCAGCCGTGCGCTGTCGGACGTCGCCTCGGGCGTGTGGTGGACGGGTGTCTTCCCGGGTGTCGCCATCGTGGTGCTCGTGCTCGGTGTGACCTTCATCGGTGAGAGCCTGAACGACATCTCCGACCCGCGCCTCCGTGCGCGTCGGCGGCTGAAGCAGCTGGTGTCCCGCAAGCAGGCCGCCAGCACGGAAGGGGCGACGGCATGACCGACGCAACGAACGACCAGCAGGGCCGGCCGGTCGCGGTCGTGGACGACCTGACCGTCACGTTCGCCACCGACAACGGTGCGGTCGACGCGGTCAAGGGCGTCAGCCTCGACGTCCGTCCGGGCGAGGTCCTCGCCCTGGTCGGCGAGTCCGGCTCCGGCAAGTCCGTCACGGCGCGGAGCATGCTCCGTCTGATGCCCGAGACGGCGACCCTCGGCGGCGCGGTGTACCTCGACGGCACCGACGTCGTCAGCGTCGGCGCGGCGAAGCTCCGCGAGCTCCGCGGGACCGCCGGTGCGATGGTCTTCCAGGAACCGTCGACCGCGCTCAACCCAGTCTTCACCGTCGGGTGGCAGATCGCCGAGGGGCTCCGCGCGCACGGCGGCGTCTCGAAGAAGGAGGCCCGCGCGAAGGCGATCGACTACCTGCGCCGAGTCGGCATCCCCGATCCGGAGACACGCGTCGACCACTACCCGCACCAGTTCTCCGGCGGTCAGAAGCAGCGCGTGGTCATCGCGAGCGCGCTCGCCCTCGAACCGAGCGTCATCATCGCCGACGAGCCGACCACGGCCCTCGACGTGACGGTGCAGGCGGAGATCCTCGACCTGCTGCGCCGGTGCCGCGACGAGTTCGGTGCGGCGATCGTCATCATCACGCACAACATGGGCGTGGTGGCCGACCTGGCGGACCGGGTCGCCGTGATGTACCAGGGTGAGGTGGTCGAGGAAGCGCCGGTCGCGCAGCTCTTCGCCGCCCCGCAGGCCGACTACACGAAGCGCCTGCTCGCCGCGGTGCCCCGGCTCGAGGCGTCGACCGGAGCCGCCCGCCGCGCCGCGGTCGCGACCGACGTCGAACCGCTCGTCAGCGCGAAGGGGCTCGAGATCGAGTACCCCGGTCGCCTCGGCGCCCATGCGTTCAAGGCCGTGAAGGGCGTCGACCTCGACATCCGTCCGGGCGAGGTCCTCGGGCTGGTGGGGGAGTCGGGCTCCGGCAAGACCACCATCGGTCGGGCGATCGCGGGTCTCACGCGCATCACCGGCGGGTCGCTGGACGTCCTCGGCACCGAGATGCTCGGGTACCGCGAGCGGGACTTCAAGCGGCACCGCAAGGACATCGGGTTCGTCTTCCAGGACCCGGCGACCTCGTTCAACCCGCTGCTGACGATCGCCGAGTGCGTCGCCGAGCCGCTCGTCGTGCACGGCGAGGTGTCGAACCCGCGGGCCGCCCGGAAGCGTGTCGGCGAGCTGCTCGAGATGGTGCAGCTGCCGGCGTCGTACGGCGACCGCTACCCGCACGAGCTGTCGGGTGGTCAGCGGCAGCGTGCGTCGCTCGCCCGCTCGATCGCCCTCCGGCCGAAGCTGCTCATCGCGGACGAGCCGACCAGTGCGCTCGACGTGTCGGTGCAGGCCCGCGTGCTGGAGCTCTTCCTCGAGCTGCAGCAGGACCTCGGGTTCGCGTCGCTGTTCATCAGCCACGACCTCGCCGTCGTCGGTGCGCTGTCCGACCGCATCGCGGTGCTCTACCGCGGCGACCTGGTCGAGACGGGCACCACGGCCGAGGTCCTCGGCGCGCCGCAGCACCCGTACACGCAGCGCCTGCTCGCGTCGCTGCCCGTCCCGGACCCGGCGGAACAGGCCGAGCGACGGCGTACGCTGGTGGAACTGGAGAACGCCGGGTCCTGACCCGACGCGACCGGCCTGGAGGCGCGACCTGCGTCGGCGACGCACGTCGCGCCTCCCGGCCGGTCACCTCCACGGCACCACCGACGACGAGACACCGGTCCGTCGCGACACCGCCGCCAGGGGGCGGCGCGGAAGGGGACCCATGATCGCGGTGAACGGCCCGGCGGTCGTCGCAGACGACGTCTCGATCGAGTACCGGGGCGTCCGTGGCTCGGAGTCGATCCGTGCGGTCGACGGGGTCAGCCTGACCGTCCGCCAGGGCGAGATCCTCGCGCTCATCGGGGAGTCCGGGTCCGGCAAGAGCACCTTCGCCGCCGCGATCGCCGGCCAGCTCGGCGCGACCGGCGAGGGCGAGGGAGCGCACCGCCGCCAGATCGTCGGCGGCGAGCTCACCGTGCTCGGGCAGCACGTCCGCGGACTCCGTCCCTCGTCGCGGAAGGCGCAGCGCCTGACCGGCCGCATCGGCTACCTGCCGCAGGACGCCGCCGACCGGCTGAGCCCCGACCTGACCGTCGGCGAGGCGATCGCCGAACCGATCTACGCCCGCGACCGGCGGTTCGACCGCCGAGAAGCCGGTCTCATGGTCGCGCGACTCGTCGACGCCGTGCACCTGCCCCTCGGCATCATGCGGCTCAACACGTGGGAGCTCTCGAGCGGCCAGCGGCAGCGCGTCGCTCTCGCTCGAGCCCTGATCCTGGAGCCGCAGCTCCTCGTCGCCGATGAACCCGCTCGCGGCGTCGACGTCCTGGTCCGCCAGTCGGTGCTCGAGGCGCTGACCAACCTGCAGCGCGGCCGGCAGTTCTCGGCCGTCGTGGTGTCGAGTGACCTCCGTGAGGCCCGGGCCCTCGCGGACCGCGTCGGCGTGCTCGCCGAGAGCCGTCTCGTCGGTCTCGGCACCTTCGACGAGGTCCTCGACAACCCCGTCGATCCCTACGTCCAGACGCTCGCCGCGACGGCCTCGCGCCCCGTGAAGCGCCGCACCCCCGCCACCGGCGCACCGCGCCGCTCGTCCGCACCCCGTCGTCCGGTCGGCGCCGGTACCGGCCCCCGCACCGAGCGTCAGGAGAACGCATGAGCACCACCAGCGCACCGGACACGGCGAGCAGTCGAGGGCACCGCGCGGTCGTCACGGACGCGGGCGCACCGCTGCCCGTCGACCCGCCCGAGGCCGGGCCCGTCGCGATCCTGCCGACGGCGGCCGACCTGCACGCGGACGCGGTGCGGGACGCCGGCGGGACGGTCGGCGACCTCGGCGCGGACACGCGGGGGATCGTCTGGCTCGACGCGCGCGACCCCGACGGGCTCGAGGCCGCGCTGGCCGAGGCCCCCGGTGTCGGCTGGGTCCAGCTGCCGTTCGCCGGGGTCGACGCGTTCGCGCACCTGATCCAGGAGCACGGGGACCGGGTCCTCTTCACGTCGGCCAAGGGTGCGTACGCCGAGCCGGTGGCCGAGCACGCCCTCGCGCTGACGCTCGCGACGCTGCGGGTGCTGCAGCAGCGCGCTCGTGCGACCTCCTGGGCGACCGAGCCCGAGGGCGTGTCGCTCTACGGGCGGAACGTCGTCGTCATCGGCGCCGGCGGGATCGCGCTCGAGTACCTCCGGCTCGTCGCACCGTTCGAGGTCTCCGTCACCGTCGTGCGCCGCTCCGCCGACCCGGTGCCGGGCGCCGACCGCACCGTCACGACCGCGGAGCTCGACGAGGTCCTGCCCGACGCGGACGTGGTCGTCGTCGCGGCGGCCATGACGTCTGGCACCGCGAAGCTGTTCGACGCACGCCGCTTCGCACTGATGAAGCCCTCGGCGCGCCTGGTGAACATCGCGCGCGGGGGACTGGTCGACACCGACGCACTCGTCGCGGCACTCCGCGACGGCACGATCGCCGCCGCGGGGCTCGACGTGACCGACCCGGAGCCGCTGCCGGACGGTCACCCGCTGTGGGACGAGCCGGGCGCGATCGTCACGCCGCACCAGGCGGACACCCCGGACATGGTGGCGCCGCTGCTGGCCGAGCGCGTCCGCACCAACGCCAGGGCGTTCCTCGGCGGATCCGGCGACGGGTTCGTCGGCGTCGTGGACCCGGCCGCCGGGTACTGAGCGGCGCCCGCGCGCGGGTTCGCCGGCGGGGCGTCGGCGCGGCACGCCCGGGATGCGCGGCCGATGCGCGGAGCGGGCTCGGGGTGCTGCTATGCTGTTACCCGTTGTTCGCAAGACATTCGCCAGCGGACAGTGATCCTCGATAGCTCAATTGGCAGAGCAGCCGGCTGTTAACCGGCAGGTTGTTGGTTCGAGTCCAACTCGGGGAGCAGAACGGCCCTCACCCTCCGGGTGGGGGCCGCTTGCGTTGTCGACGCGGCTCCCTCGGCGTCGGACGCCCGATCGGGTTCCGGCTGGCTCGCAGGCGCCGTGCGGGCGGAAGCTGTTAGCGTTCACAGGTGATCACCGTCCGCCGAGCCCTCGCCGCGGTGGTCGTCGTCCTCGGAGCGGCGGGGCTGACCGCCTGTACCACGGGGCAGCCCGAGCCGGAGGACTCGTTCGACACCGCCTCCCGGTCCGAGGTCTCGGCGACGGGCAGCGCCCCGATCGTCTTCGCGTTCGTGTGCAGCGGCGCCGCGGACGGCAGCACCGACTCGGGCGATGAACCGAGCGACGATCCCGACGGCACGGCCGAGACCTACACCACCTACGCCGCCGTGTGGGAGGCCGAGCGCACCGACTGCCGCGCCGAGCGCATCACCGGCACGGAGATGTCCGCGCAGCAGCGTGCCGCCGTGCGGGCGACCGACGGCGCCGCGACGCTCGAGGAGCTCGCCGCGACCTGCGCGGAGCGCGGGGCGTCGCCGTGGCGGGACGTCGTCTCGACGCCGGAGCAGGCCGACCTGGCAGCCGGGCTCGTCGCGTACTGCCCCGGGCACCCGGACCGCGCCCGTCTGCAGGACGCGTTGTCGGTCTACCGGGGCTGAGCCGCGCCTCCAGGGCGGCCACCGTCCTCGGCGGGGCCTCGTGCGCGGGACGCGGCTCCGTGCGCGGAACGCCGTTCCGTCAGCCCTCGGGGTGGTCGCGACCGGGCAGCCACGACCTGCCCGGCCCACCCCAGCTGTTCTTGCGGATCGCCTTCGCGACCTGCTTGCCGTACGGGTGCACGAGCCGGTCCGCGTACAGGGTGCCGTCGAGGTGGTCGTACTCGTGCTGGAAGACGCGGGCGAGCCAGCCGTGCGCCTCGATCTCGAACGGCTCGCCGTGCTCGTCGACCGCGCGGAGCAGGACGCCCTCGGCGCGGCGGAGCGGGAAGCGCTCGCCCGGGATCGAGAGGCAGCCCTCGGACTCCTCGTCCTCGTCGAGCTCCTCGACCGACTCCGGCACGGGCGGGGTGGTCCAGAGCACCGGGTTCACGGCGACACCGCGGTGCAGGACCTCGTCGTCGTCGGTCCACGAGTACACGAACAGGCGCTTGCCGACCCCCACCTGCGGGCCCGCGAGGCCGACCCCGGGGGCGAGGTCCATCGTCTCGTACATGTCCTGCACCAGGGAACGGAGGTCGTCGTCGAACGCGGTGACCTCGGTCGCGCGCTCGTGGAGGACGGGTTCGCCGGTGATGCGGATGGGGAGGACGGGCATTCACCCAGGTTATCCGG
Organism: Curtobacterium subtropicum; assembly: GCF_030362975.1. Classification (NCBI taxonomy): domain Bacteria; kingdom Bacillati; phylum Actinomycetota; class Actinomycetes; order Micrococcales; family Microbacteriaceae; genus Curtobacterium; species Curtobacterium subtropicum. The sequence continues at coordinate 58,755 of NZ_JAUCMM010000004.1, read as the reverse complement.
CCAGGACCGGTAGCCTCATCGCGTGACGACGGACCTCCCGATCCCGGACGCGGTCAACCTGACGCCGTTCCAGGCCCTGATGATCCCCGTCGCGCTCGTCGGCGCCGTCTTCCTGTCACTCGGGGCGCAGTTCCAGAGCCGCGGGGTGCAGCGCGTCGAGGCCCGGCTCGGTCGGCAGTCGAAGGGTCTGTCGGTGCGGCACGTCCTCGGCCTGCTCGGCAGCGGCTGGTGGGTCCTCGGCACGCTCATGCTCGGGCTCGCGGTCGTGCTCCAGCTCATCAGCATCACCAACGCCCCGCTCATCGTCGTGCAGCCGCTCGGCGCCGTCGCGCTCGTCATCACCACGTGGTTCTCGTCGCGTTCGTCGGGCGTCCCGCTCGGGCAGCAGGCCCGTCGAGCCGTCTGGACCTGCATCATCGGCGTGGGCATCTTCGTCGGCATCGCCGCGGTGGTCGGTCGCGAGAGCGCGATCACGCACCAGCAGCTCGTCACGATCTTGGTGGTCCTGGCGGTCGTGCTCGTGGCCGTGCTCCTGTCGTTCCGGTTCGCGGCGAAGCGGGCGAGCGCCATGTACTACATCGTCGGGGCGGGGGTGCTCTACGGGTTCGTCGCGACGTTGGCGAAGGTGGTCCTGAACCGCTTCCTGCACGGCACGTTCGACTGGTTGACCGCGATCGCGATCGTCGGGGTCGTCGTGGCGGCCGCGCTCGGCGGGTACTTCGTGCAGAACGCGTACTCGAGCGGGTCGGCCGACCTGGTGATCGCCGGGCTCACGGTCATCGACCCGATCGTGGCGGTGGGGATCGGTGTCATCGTGCTCGGCGAGGCGGCAGGGGCGCCGTGGATCGCGGTGGTCGGGTTCCTGGTCGCCGCGGTCATCGCCATCGCCGGGGTGTTCCTGCTCGCGAAGCACCACCCCGAGACGCGGCGCTGACGGCGCACGCGGTCGGGGCGCGCGGTCGGCGGTGGGTCGGTGCGTGGGCGGCGTCCGGTCGGTGCGTGGGCGGCGTCCGGTCGGTGCGTGGGCGGCGTCCGGTCGGCTCGCGGTCGGCGTCTCGTCGGCTCCGGCGGTCGTCCGCGAGGCTGACGCGTGCGCTCGGGACCGTGCGGTACCGTCGAGGCCCGACCAGCAACCGCCCACGAGAGGACGATGCCAGCCGTGTCAGAGGACGCCACCACCGCCACCGCCGAGCCGACGGGTGCGACGGGCGGGTCCCGACCGCTGCGCGTCATGATCGCGGCCGACACCTTCCCGCCCGACGTCAACGGCGCCGCCACCTTCGCCGAGCAGCTCGCCGTCGGCCTCGCCGAGCGCGGGCACGAGGTCCACGTCGTCGCCCCCGCGTCGAGCGCCCACCACGGCACCTTCGACGAGGAGCACCGCGGGGTAGTGCTCACCGTGCACCGTCTCAAGTCCTACAAGTGGCCGTGGCACGCCTGGCTGCGGTTCGTGTGGCCCTGGAGCGTCCGCAAGTGGACCGCGCCGATCCTCGACGCCGTGCAGCCGGACGTCCTGCACATCCAGTCGCACATCGTCATCGGGCGCGGGATCGCGCACGAGGCCCACGAGCGCGGCATCCGCATCGTGGCGACGAACCACTTCATGCCGGAGAACCTGCTCGAGTACGTGCCGTTCGGCCGCCGGACCCTGCCGATCGCCCTGAAGATCGCGTGGAACGACGCAGCCAAGACCTACCGGCTCGCCGACGCCATCACGACCCCGACCGTCCTGGCCGCCGACTACCTCCGACACGCCATCGCCGGACAGCGGGTACTCGCGATCTCCTGCGGTCTCGACGCCTCGCGCTACACCGCACGGAGCGGACGGCCCACCGGCAACGACATCGTCTTCGTCGGCCGTGTCGCCCCGGAGAAGAACCTCGACGTGCTCGTCCGGGCGCTCCCGCTGCTGCCGGCGGAGCTCCACGCGACGCTCACCATCGTCGGCGGCGGCGAGATGATCCCGAAGCTGAAGACGCTCGTGCAGGAGCTCGGGCTCACCGACCGCGTCCGGTTCGCCGGGTTCGTCTCGGACGAGGCCAAGCGCCGGGCGCTGACGAACGGCACCGTGTTCGCGATGCCCTCGACCGCGGAGCTGCAGAGCATCTCCTCGCTCGAGGCGATGGCGTCCGGGCTGCCGGTCGTCGCCGCGGACTCGATGGCGCTGCCGCACCTGATCGACGGCAACGGGTACCTGTTCACCCCGGGCGACGTCCAGGACCTCGCCGCGAAGCTCGCGCAGGTGCTGCAGGCCTCGGAGACCGACTACCAGGCGATGCGGGAGCGCAGCCTGGCCATGATCGAGGCACACGACATCAACCGCACGCTCGCGACGTTCGAGTCGCTGTATCGTGGGGAGCCGGTGGCCTGACGGTCCCCGACGAGGGGCGGTAGCCAAGCTGGTCAAGGCACTCGGCTCATAACCGAACGATCGCGGGTTCAAGTCCCGCCCGCCCTACCGAGCAGTCCAGAAAGGCTGGCCCGCCCGTGCACCTGCCCCGACGACGAGACACCCCCGACGACCACGGACCGACCCCGAACGTGACGTTCGAGGCCACCCGGGTCGGTACCGGCGTGCGCGTCAACGCCTTCCGCATCGGGTTCATGGGCGCCCTCGGCGTGCTCATCGCCCTGCTCGCCGGCGTGATCGTCCAGCAGCTCAGCACGGTCCTCGTCTACATCGGCGTCGCGCTCTTCCTGTCGCTCGGCATCGACCCGCTGGTCTCCTTCCTCGAGCGCTTCATCCCGCGCTGGGCGGCGATCACCATCGTCGTGGTCGGGGTGCTCTCCGCCTTCGCCGGCGTGGTGTTCGCGGTCGTCCCGATCCTCATCCAGCAGGCGACGAACCTCGTCCAGAACTTCCCGGAGATCATCCAGGACATCTCGCGGCAGGAGTGGTTCCAGGACCTCTCGCAGCAGTTCGCGGGCGCGTTCGACGTGGATCACGCCCTGCAGTCGCTGCAGTCCTTCGTCGAGGACCCGGGCAACCTCCTGAGCCTCGGCGGCGGCATCCTGGCGGTCGGCAGCGGCATCCTGTCCGGGCTGACCGGGGCCGTGATCGTCATCATCCTGATGCTGTACTTCCTGGCGTCGATGCGCGGCCTCAAGTCGATGGCGTACCGCTTCGTCCCGGCGACCCGTCGGCAGAACTTCATCGACGTCAGTGAGCAGATCACCCAGGCGGTGGGTCGGTACGTCGTCGGGCAGATCAGCCAGGCGCTCATCAACGGCATCCTCAGCCTGGTCTTCCTGCTCGTCATCGGCGCGCCGCTGCCGGTGCTGCTGGCGACCTTCGCGTTCCTCGGCTCGCTCATCCCGCTGGTCGGCACCCTGGCCGCCGCGGTCGTCATCTCGCTGCTCTGCCTGTTCGCCTCGCCGGCCACCGCCCTGGCCGCCGCGATCTACTACCTCGTCTACATGCAGGTCGAGGCGTACCTCATCTCCCCGCGCATCATGTCCCGCGCGGTGCAGGTCCCCGGCGCCCTCGTGGTGATCGCCGCGGTCGCCGGCGGCACGATCGGCGGCGTCCTCGGTGCCCTGGTCGCCGTGCCGGTCGCCGCCTCGGTGATCATCATCGTGCAGAAGGTCATCTACCCGCGCCAGGAGCAGTCGTGACCGGTCTCACCGAGCACGTCGCCGCGCGGGACGCCTGGGCCAGGAGCCCCCGCGGCCCGCTCGCCCTGGTGAACGCGCAGCACGTCGACCGCCCGCAGCCGGTGTGGCCGGTCGCGGGACAGTGGGCACCGGCTCCGGGCGGGCTCACCGTCACCGCCGCCGCGTCGGACGGCGTCGTGGTCGACGGCGTCCCGGTGGACGGCACGGTGCTGGTCGCCGGCGACACCGCGGTGGTGCCCTCGACGGTCGCCTTCGCCGACGGGCTCGCCGGGACGGTGCACGGCTGGACGATCGACAGCCGGACACCCGACGGCCAGACCCTCCGGGTCTGGGACCCGGCGTCCGACGCGGTGTCCCGCTTCGCTCGCATCGCCCGCTTCGCCCCGCGTCCGGAGGGGTGGGTCACGACGGGCAGGTACGCACCCCGGTCCGGCCTGGAGGCACCCGGTCACCTCACCGACGCCGCCGGCGACGCCCTGCCGATCGCTGGCTCGATCACGACCACCGTCGACGGGGTCACCGTCCGTCTGACCGCGGCCCGGTCCGCGCCGTTCCACGGCCGGCCGCGGCTGCAGCTCATCGTGCAGGACACCACCAGCGCGCTGCCGGAGGACGACCCCGGCAGCTCGTACTCGATGGGCCGCTTCCTGTACCTCGACGAGCCGGACGGCGCCGCCGACGTCACCCTCGACTGGGAGTGGCTCGTGCTGCCGCCGTGCGCGTTCTCGTACCAGTACGCCTGCCCGGTCCCGCCGGAGGAGAACCGGATCCCGGTCTCCCTGACCGCGGGGGAGCGGCACCCGGTCGACGGCACCGGCGCCGTGCTGCACTGAGCTCGTCCCCACCCGTTGCCCGACGGGTGTGGCGTTCCCAGCGCGGACGCTGCATAATGGGCGTGTCCGCAGGGACATCACAATCTGATACCGATGGTTCCGCTACCGGGACTCCGCACCACAGGTCGATGGGGAAGTCGCACCTGACGAAGCGGAGGAATCGTGAACGGAACGACGACAGGGGTGCTCTACGTGCACTCCTCACCACGCGCGCTCTGCCCGCACGTCGAATGGGCAGCAGGTCGCGCGATGAGCCGCGCCGTGAACTTCTCGTGGCTCGACCAGCCCGCGCTCGACGGTTCCCGTCGCACGGAGTTCACCTGGACCGGGCAGGTCGGCACGGGCGCGGCGATCGCCTCTGCCCTGCGCGGCTGGGAGCACCTGCGCTACGAGGTCACCGAGGAGCCCACGGCGCAGTCCGACGGTGGGCGGTGGATGCACACGCCCGACCTCGGCGTCTTCTTCGCGCAGACGGACGTGTCGGGCAACATGGTCGTCCCCGAGGACCGTGTGCGCTACGCCATGGAGGTCGCCGGCAGCAACGCCCTCGAACTCCACCGTGAGCTCCGGCTGGCCCTCGGGCAGGCCTGGGACGACGAACTCGAGCCCTTCCGGCACGCCGCCGAGGGCAACCCCGTCGTCTGGCTGCACCGCGTCGGCTGACCGCAACCGCTTCCTCCGCACCACCTCGGACGCCGCCCGCTCCCTCCGGAGCCGGCGGCGTCCGTCGTCCCCACCGGAGTCGGGCGTGCGCCCTGCGCCCTGCGCCTCCCGATGCCCCCGTGGTCGCACGACATGCCGCCGGCGGACGTCCTGGTCGCGGGACATGCCGTCGGAGCGGGAGCTGAGCGGCATGTCGTGCGACGAGAGGTTCCACACTGCGTCGGCCGACGCTCGCTGTCCAAGTCGCACGACTCGCCGCGGGCGGACATTCCGGTCGCAGGACTCGCCGTCGGGGCCGGAGGTGAGCGGCACGTCGTGTGACCAGAACGGACCGGACGGGGCCGGAACGGGGCGCGGGGCCGGGACCGGGCGCCGGGACGGACGGAGGCCCGCCCTGCGGACGCAGGACGGGCCTCCAGGCCGACGCGGGGCCGGCGACGACGGATCAGGCCGTGCGGAACGCCACCACGGCGTTGTGCCCGCCGAAGCCGAACGAGTTGCTCACCGCGAGCAGGTCGCCCGCGGGCAGCTCGCGCGGCGCGGTCGCGACGTCCATCACGATCTCCGGGTCCTGCTCGGTCAGGTTGATCGTCGGCGGCGCGACGCGCTCGTGCAGCGCCATGACCGTGAACGCGGCCTCGATCGCACCGGCGCCGCCGAGCAGGTGCCCGGTCGACGCCTTGGTCGCGGAGACGACCACGTTGTCGAGGTGGTCGCCGAAGACCCGGCGCATCGCGTGGTACTCGGCCACGTCGCCGACCGGGGTCGAGGTGGCGTGGGCGTTGACGTGGACGACGTCCTCGCGGGCGGCGTCGGCGTGCTCGAGGGCGGTGATGACCGCGCGGGCGGCAGCGCTGCCCTCGGGGTCCGGAGCGGTGATGTGGAACGCGTCCGAGGTGATGCCGGCACCGGCGACCTCGGCGTAGATCGTCGCGCCACGGGCCTCGGCGTGTTCCTTCGACTCGAGGATGAGCGCCGCGGCGCCGTCGCCGAGCACGAAACCGTCGCGCGTCACGTCGTACGGCCGCGAGGCGGTCTCGGGGGAGTCGTTGCGGCGCGACAGGGCCTGCATCGCGGCGAACGCGGCAAGGGGCAGCGGGTGCAGCGCGGCCTCCGCACCACCGGTGATGACGATGTCGGCGTCGCCGTCGGCGATGTGCCGGTAGGCCTCGGCCAGCGACTCGGTGGACGAGGCGCAGGCGGACAGGTACGTGCGGGCGCCACCGCGGGCGCCGAACTCCATCTCGATGGCGGCGGCGGGGCCGTTCGCCATGAGCATCGGGACCGTCATCGGCATGACGCGGCGCGGGCCCTTCTCGCGCAGGGTGTCCCAGGCGTCGAGCAGCGTGTTGACGCCGCCGATGCCGGTCGCCCAGTCGACGATGAGGCGCTCGGGCACGACGGTCTCGGGGTCGATGCCGGCGTCGGCCCAGGCTTCACGGGCGGCGACGAGCGACAGCTGCGACGAGGGGTCGAGGCGCTTGGTCTCCGGGCGGGTGAGCTGGTCGGTGAGGAAGCGGCGCGCCTGGCCGGCGAACTCGACGGGGATCTCGAGCGACGAGTAGCGCTCGTCCTCGATGCGGGTGATGCCGGACCGGCCGGCGAGCAGCGCCTCCCAGGTCTCCCGGGCGGTCGCGGCGAGGGGTGTGATCGCACCGATCCCGGTGACGACGACGGTCTTCTTGGTCATGGAACGACGTGTTCTTTCGTGTGGACGAGTCGGCGGGACGACCGCCGTTGTGAACGAGGAGAGCGCCGCGGACCGCGGAGTGTGCGCGGTCCGCGGCGCTCAGGAAGCTCGCGTCAGGCCTGGGCCTTGGTGATGTAGTCGACGGCGTCGCCCACGGTCTTGAGGTTCTTGACCTCTTCGTCCGGGATCTTCACGTCGAACTTCTCCTCGGCGTTCACGACGATGGTCATCATCGAGATCGAGTCGATGTCGAGGTCGTCGGTGAACGACTTGTCGGCGGCGACGGTGTCGGTCGCGATGCCGGTCTCGTCGTTGATCAGCTCGGCCAGGCCGGCGAGGACTTCTTCGTTGGACAGGGCCATGGGTGTTCTCCTTGAGGGGGGTGTCGTTTGACCGTGGACCAGCCTAGGGCACGAGTGGTACGGGTGCCCGGAGCCGAGCCGGGATGGGGGGACTAGGGGAGGACGACGACCTGCGCACCGAACACGAGACCGGCACCGAAGCCGATCTGCAGCGCGAGACCGCCGGAGAGCTCCGGGTGCTCCTCGAGCAGGCGGTGGGTGGCGAGCGGGATGCTCGCTGCCGAGGTGTTGCCGGTCGTGGTGATGTCGCGGGCGATCGTCACCGTGTCGGGCAGACCGAGCTGCTTCGCGAACTCGTCGATGATGCGGATGTTCGCCTGGTGCGGCACGAACGCGACGAGGTCCTCGGGACGGACGCCGGCGGTCTCGAGTGCCTGGCGCGCGACCTTGACCATCTCCCACACGGCCCAGCGGAAGACCGTCTGACCGGCCTGGCGCATCGTCGGTCTCGGGGCACCCGCGGCCCACTCGTTGTAGGTCGCGGTCATGCCGATGGCGTCCCACTTCGAGCCGTCCGAGCCCCAGATGGTCGGGGCGATGCCGGGGAAGTCGCTCGGGCCGACGACCGCGGCACCCGCACCGTCTCCGAGCAGGAACGAGATCGAGCGGTCGGTCGGGTCGACCACGTCGCTGAGCTTCTCGGCACCGACGACGAGCACGTGGTCGGCGAGGCCGGACTTGATGAACGAGTCCGCCTGGGCGATGCCGTACGCGTAGCCGGCGCAGGCCGCGCTCACGTCGTAGGCCGCCGCGGGCGTCGCGCCGATGCGCTCGGCGAGCAGGGACGCCATCGACGGCGTCGCGACGGTGTGGGTCACGGTGCTGACGAGCACGACGCCGATCTGGTCCGGCGTGATCCCGGCCTTCTGGATCGCCTCGCGCGCGGCGGTCTCGGCGAGGTCGACCGCCTCGACGTCGGCGCCGGCGCGCTTGCGGGTGACGATGCCGGTGCGCTGCCGGATCCACTCGTCGGACGAGTCGATCGGGCCGACGAGGTCGTCGTTCGGCACGACGTGCTCACCGCGGGCGGCGCCGAACGCCAGGATGCGGGTGTACTCGTGGCCGCGACGCTGCTGCAGCATCGGCCGGGAGGCGCGGGTCGCGTCCGTCCCGTCGGCTGCGGGGGACGGCGAGGTGGCGTCGGTCATGCGGTTGCGTCTGCTTCCTGGCCTGCGGTCTCGCTGTCGTGCTGCAGGAGCTCGATCGCGGCGGGCAGGTCGTCGGGGGTCTTCACGGCGACGGTGGGGGTGCCGCGCAGGCCGCGCTTGGCGAGCCCGACGAGCGCGCCCGCCGGCGCGAGTTCGATGATGCCGGTGACGCCGGCGGCCGAGAACGACTCCATGACGGCGTCCCAGTGCACGGGGTTCGCGATCTGGCGGACCATCAGGTCGACGAAGTGCCGGCCGCCGTCGACGCGCGAGCCGTCCGCGTTCGTCCAGATCGGCAGCGTCGGGTCCTGCACCGTGGTGGCGGCGGCGACGGGTGCGACCCGGTCGACCGCGGGGGCCATGAACCGGGTGTGGAACGCACCCGCGACGGCGAGCGGGACGACCCGGGCGCGCGCGGGCGGCTCGGCGGCCAGTGCGGCGATGCCCGCGGCGGGCCCGGCGACGACGGTCTGGCCGCCGCCGTTGTGGTTGGCGGGCACGAGACCGTGCTGCTCGAGGGTCGCGGCGACCGCGTCGGCGTCGCCACCGAGCACGGCGGCCATCGACGTCGGCTCGAGCGCTGCGGCGTCGGCCATCGCCCGACCGCGCTCGGCGACGAGGGCGACGGCGTCGGTGGGCTCGAGGATCCCGGCGACACCGGCAGCGGTGAACTCGCCGACCGAGTGTCCGGCGACCCCACCGACCAGGGCGCGACGGCCGTCGGCGAGCAGGGCGTCGGCGGTCACGAGTCCGGCGGCGACGATGAGCGGCTGCGCGAGCGCGGTGTCCTTGATGGTGTCCGCGTCGGAGTTCGTGCCGTGCTCGACGAGGTCGACGCCGATCGCCTCGGACCACGCCCCGACGCGGTCACGGACGGCGGAGTCCTCGAGCCAGGGGGCGAGGAAGCCGGGGGTCTGGGAGCCCTGTCCGGGCGCGACGACGACGATCACCGGTCAATCCTTGCTGCCCTGGTCGTTCCGGTCCGTGTGGACATCCGACAGCGATCCGGCGGGGACGTTGTGCGATCCCTACCGGGACGGGTCGTCAGCGACGGTTGGGCAGGCGGCGTCGGCCGGCGTTCGACTCGGACATCGCGCCGAGGATGAGCGCCGACTGCACGATCAGGGCGTCACGGGCGTGCGTGGCGTCCCACCCGATGACGTCGGCGACGCGGCGGAGCCGGTAGCGGACGGTGTTCGGGTGCACGAAGAGCTCGCGTGCCGTCGCCTCGAGCGAGCGCCCGGTGTCGAGGTAGCACCAGAGCGTCTGCAGCAGCTCGGTCGACTGGTCCTTCAGCGGCACGTAGATGCGCTGCACCAGGGCCGACCGGGCGAGCGGGTCTCCAGCGAGGGCCCGCTCCGGGAGCAGGTCGTCGGCGAGGGCCGGACGGGGGGCACCACGCCAAGCCCGCGCGACGGCGAACCCGGCGAGGGCCCCCTTCGCGCTGGTCGAGGCGTCGACGACCCCGGGGACCTCGTTGCCGAGCACCAGGTGCCCCTCGCCGAAGGACGGCTCGAGCGCCTGGGCGATGGCGGTGAAGGACACCGGCTCCTCGCCCTCGGGCACGTCGTCGCGCGGGGTGGCACGACCGATGACGACCACGAGCCGCGAGCCCTGCACGCCGATGAGCACGTCGGCGTCCATGTGCCGCGCGGTCCGGCGGATCTGGTCGACCTCGAGCTGCTTCGGCGCGTTGCCGACCAGGACCGCGACCTCGCCGTGGCCGTGCCAGCCGAGCGCGGCGATGCGGGAGGGCAGCTCGTCGTCGTACTCGCCCGACAGGATCGAGTCCACGACCAGGGCCTCGAGCCGTGCGTCCCACAGGCCGCGGGCCTCGGCGGCGCGGGCGTAGACGTCGGCTGCTGCGAAGGCGATGTCGCGCGAGTACTTCAGGATCGCCTCCTGCAGCATCTCGTCGTCCTTCGCGCGCTCCTCGACGACGGTCACCACGACGCGGATGAGCTGCAGCGTCTGCTGCAGGCTCACCGAGCGCAGGAGCTCCCGCGGTGCGGAGCCGAACACGTCCGCCGCGGCGATCCACGGCGTCGAGGCGGTGCCCTCGAGCCACGAGATGAACGAGGTGATCCCCGCCTGGGCGACGAGTCCGACGGCGGACCGGCGCCCTGGTGGCATCTCGCTGTACCAGGGCAGCGTGTCCTCGAGCCGCTTGATCGTGGCGGTGGAGAGTTCGCCCGACACCTGCCGGAGCCAGGAGAGCGCGCGTTCGCGTTCCCTCTCCTGGCTCGCGGCAGGGACGGTGCGGGGGGTGCTCACCGGGGGATCAGGCCTCTCCGCCCGCGCTGCCGGTGGTGCCGGCGTTCACGTCGTGCAGGCGGTACTTGTCGATCGCCTGCTGGACGACGGCGCGGTCGACCTTGCCCTGCTTCGCGAGCTGCTGCAGCGTCCGCACGACGACCGAGGGGCCGTCGATGTGGAAGAAGCGGCGGGCCGCGGGACGGGTGTCCGAGAAGCCGAAGCCGTCGGCGCCGAGCGTGGCGTAGTCGGTCGGCACGAACGGACGGATCTGCTCCTGCACGGCGTGCATGAAGTCGCTCACCGCGACGACCGGACCCTCGGTGCCGAGCAGGCGCTCGGTCACGTACGGGGTGCGCGGCTGCTCGTCCGGGTGCAGGAACGCCTGCTGCTCGGCGTCGAGACCGTCGCGGGTGAGTTCGCCCCAGCTCGTGACGCTCCAGACGTCGGCGGACACGCCCCAGTCCTCGGCGAGGAGCTGCTGCGCCTCGAGGATCCACGGCACCGCGACGCCGGACGCGAGCAGCTGGGCCTTCGGGCCGTCGTGCTCGCTCGGCTTGAGCAGGTACATGCCCTTGACGATGCCCTCGACGTCGACGCCCTCGGGCTCGGCGGGCTGCACGATGGGCTCGTTGTAGACCGTCAGGTAGTACATGACGTTCGGGTCGGCGTGCTTCGGTGAGCCGTCCTCGTTCGTGCCGTACATGCGCTCGAGGCCGGACTTGACGATGTGCCCGATCTCGTAACCGTAGGCGGGGTCGTACGACACGACCGCCGGGTTGGTCGCCGCGAGGAGCGGCGAGTGCCCGTCGGCGTGCTGCAGGCCCTCACCGGTCAGGGTGGTGCGACCGGCGGTGGCGCCGATCATGAAGCCGCGCGCCATCTGGTCGCCGGCCGCCCAGATCGCGTCACCGGTGCGCTGGAAGCCGAACATCGAGTAGAAGACGTAGACCGGGATGAGCGGCTCGCCCTGCGTCGAGTACGACGTCCCGATGGCGGTGAACGCCGCGAGGGCACCTGCCTCGTTGATGCCGACGTGGACGATCTGGCCCTGCGGGCTCTCCTTGTAGGCCAGGAGCAGCTCGCGGTCGACCGACGTGTAGTGCTGGCCGTTCGGGTTGTAGATCTTCGCCGTCGGGAAGTAGGCGTCCATGCCGAACGTGCGTGCCTCGTCCGGGATGATCGGGACCACGCGGTCGCCGAAGTCCGGGGAGCGGAGCAGGTCCTTGAGCAGGCGGGCGAACGCCATCGTCGTGGCGACCTCCTGCTTGCCGGAGCCCTTCTTGACGACCTGGTACTTCGACTCGTCCGGCAGCGTGAACTGCGTGTACTTCGTCCGGCGCTCCGGCACGTACCCGCCGAGCGCGCGACGACGCTCGTGCATGTACTGGATCGCCTCGTCGTCGTTGCCCGGGTGGTAGTACGGCGGCGTGTAGGGGTTCTCCTCGAGCTGCGCGTCTGAGATCGGGATGCGCATCTCGTCGCGGAACTGCTTGAGGTTGTCGAGGGTCAGCTTCTTCATCTGGTGGGTCGCGTTGCGGCCCTCGAAGCTCGGCCCGAGGCCGTAGCCCTTGACGGTCTTCGCCAGGATGACGGTCGGCTGGCCCTTGTGCTCGGTCGCGGCCTTGAACGCGGCGTAGACCTTGCGGTAGTCGTGGCCGCCGCGCTTGAGGTTCCAGATCTGGTCGTCCGAGTAGCCCTCGACGAGCTGGAGCGCCTTGGGGTCGCGCCCGAAGAAGTTCTCGCGGACGTAGGCGCCGTTCTCGGCCTTGTACGTCTGGTAGTCGCCGTCGGGCGTCGCGTTCATCAGGTTGAGGAGCGCGCCCTCGGTGTCACGGGCGAGCAGGTCGTCCCACTCGCGGCCCCAGACGACCTTGATGACGTTCCAGCCCGCGCCGCGGAAGAACGCCTCGAGCTCCTGGATGATCTTGCCGTTGCCGCGGACGGGTCCGTCGAGGCGCTGGAGGTTGCAGTTGATGACGAAGTTCAGGTTGTCGAGGCCGTCGTTCGCCGCCACCTGCAGCTGCCCGCGCGACTCGACCTCGTCCATCTCGCCGTCGCCGAGGAACGCCCAGACCTGCTGGTCGGCGGCGTCCTTGATCCCGCGGTTGGACAGGTACTTGGCCTGCTGCGCCTGGTAGATCGCGTTGATCGGGCCGATGCCCATCGACACGGTCGGGAACTGCCAGAAGTGCGGCATGAGGCGCGGGTGCGGGTAGGACGACAGCCCACCGCCCGCGTGCGACTTCTCCTGGCGGAAGCCGTCGAGCTGGTCCTCGCTGAGACGACCCTCCATGTAGGCGCGTGCGTACATGCCGGGGGAGGCGTGGCCCTGGAAGAACACCTGGTCGCCGCCGGACGGGTGGTCCTGCGCACGGAAGAAGTGGTTGTAGCCGACCTCGTACATGGCGGCGCTCGACGCGTACGTCGAGATGTGGCCGCCGACTGCGACACCGGGGCGCTGGGCACGGTGCACCGTGATGGCGGCGTTCCACCGGATCCACCGGCGGTAACGGCGCTCGAGTTCCTCGTCACCGGGGAACTCGGGCTCGTCCTCGGGCGCGATCGTGTTGACGTAGTCCGTCGTCGGGACCATGGGCACGCCGAGGTGCAGCTCGTTCGAGCGCTTCAGCAGGCTCTGCATGATCTCGCGGGCCCGCTGGTGGCCGTGCGTCGCGACGAGCCCGTCGAGCGACTCACGCCACTCTGCGGTCTCCTCGGGGTCCTGGTCGGTCCCTGCGGTGCTGCGCGGGTCCTGGTCGTTCACCGTCACCCTTGACCTCGTTCGTTCTCGTGGTGGTGGACATGGGGGCCACCGGTGGTCGGGTCACGACCGGATGGGGCCCACACCACCTTAGGCCCCAGGACCGACGCCTTCGCTGATGGTGACGTGCAGGTGGACGGGTACTTGCGTCCTGGTGTCGTCGGCGTACGATTGCCGATCGTGCACGGGCGACCCGCACGTGCGCACGCGACACGGGCACACCCCACGCCCGAGGAAGAAGCAACGCACCGATGGCCCTGGAGATCGGCTCACTCGCGCCGGACTTCGAGCTCCCGAACCAGTTCGGTGAGCACGTCCGCCTCAGCGACTTCCGGGGCGTCCGCCCGGTCGCCCTCGTATTCTTCCCGCTGGCGTTCTCGTCCGGCTGCACCAACGAGCTCTGCACCCTGCAGGACAACATCGCGATGTTCCAGGACCAGCGCGTCGAGCTGATCGGCATCTCCGTCGACTCGAAGGCCACGCTCCGCTCGTTCGCCGAGACGCACGGCTACGACTTCGAGCTGCTCGCTGACTTCTGGCCGCACGGCGCGGTGTCGAAGGAGTACGGCGTCTTCCTCGACAAGAAGGGCTTCGCGACCCGCGCGACCTTCGTCATCGACGTGCACGGCCGCATCAAGGCGTCGATCATCACCGAGCCGGGGCTGCAGCGCGACGTCGCCGAGTACCGCGAGGCGCTCGACCGTCTCGCCGCGTGCACCGCGCCCGTCCCGGTCGCCTGAGACCGGGCGCGGTCCTCGGCGCGACGCCGTACGCGCCGTGGCCGGTACGCGACGCGCCCGCCGCGTGGGGACTGGCGCGCACCGTGGTCGCCTCCGGCAGCGGGCCCGTCGTGGTCCACCACCGGCCGGGACCCGATCCGGTGCTGCTGCTCCACGGCGTCGCCGGGTCCTGGACGACGTGGACGCCCCTGCTCGCCGCGGCCGACGGCGTCGGCGACCGGGGTCTCGTGCTCGTCGACCTGCCCGGTTGGGGCTCGTCACCGGAGCCCTCGACGCCGTTCACGGTGGACGACGGCGTCCGCGTGCTCGGCGAGGTCCTCGACGCCCTCGCCGTGGGGTCGGTCGACGTGGTCGGGCACTCGATGGGCGCCTTCGTCGGACTGCACCTCGCGGTGGTGGCCCCTGACCGCGTCCGGTCGCTCGGGCTCGTGTCCGGCACCACGACCGCGACCGTCCGTGCCGCCCGGCACCCCTGGAGGGCGCTCGTCTCCCTGCCCGCGTTCACGCTGTTGCGCGCCGGGCTCCTCGTGACGGGGCGGTCGGCGCGGCGGATCCTCCGCGCGACCGCACGGACCGGCCTCCTCCCGGTGCTCGCCGCGCCGGTGTTCGCACACGTGCGACGCCTCGACCCGAGCGTGCTCGACGCCTTCGTCGAGGAGTTCCGGCCCGCGCGCTTCACGGCGGCCGCACGGGACGCGGCCGCGTACGACGTCGAGCGGTGGAGCGCGGTCACCTGCCCGGTGGCAGCGGTCCTCGGACGCGGGGACGTCTTCGCGCGGGTGTCCGACCTCGACGACCTGCGCCGCCTGGTGCCGGGAGCACGGACGGCCGTGCTCGAGGACTGCGGGCACTTCGCGCACGCGGAGCACCCCGAGGCCGTGGCGGCGTTCCTCGCACTCGTCCCGGCGCAGGGCTGACGACGCCGGCTGCGTTCGGTCAGTGCACGAGCGCCCGCCGCGACGGGAACGTGGTGGCGACCCGCGAACGCACCTCGTCCACGACCGCACGGCGCATCGCCAGCGAGAACAACGCGTGGTCGCCGTCCGGCACCTCGACGACGGACACCCGGGCGCCCCAGCGCCGGACGGCACGACGGCCGCCGTAGCGCTCGAACCGCTCGATGTCCTCGGGTGCGGCGACCACGACGACGTCGGTGCCGTGCTCCACGAGCGGGCCGAGGTGTCCGACGACCCCACCGAGGGCACCGCGGCGCGCGACCGCGTCGCGCACCACCGCGGGTACGAGCCGGTTGTACGGACCGCGGAGCGCGCGCCGCAGCTTGGAGGCGTCCGCGACCGCCTGCGCCGACTCCGCGTAGGTCCCGGGCGCGGCGGGTGTCCGCCGGTAGTCGTTCGGGCTGATCTCGACGACGAGCCGCGGGTTCTCGGCCACCGCGCGGCCGGCGATCCACGCACCGGCGCACATGCCGACGATCGCGAGCCGTTCGGAGGGGATGCGCAGCGCCCTGACCACCTCGTGCTGGTCGTCGACCCACTCCTGGGCGAACAGGAACGCGTCCTCGTCCGCCCGCACCGCGGAGCTCTCACCCGTCCCGCGGCGGTCGACCCGCACGACGCGGACGCCGTCCCGGGCGAGGGTGCGGGCGAGCGCGACCTGGTAGTCGACCGCGCCGGTGCGGTGCTCGGCGCCGCCGTTGTGGAGCAGCACGACCGGGGCGTCCTCGTCCTGGGCCGACGACACGGTCTCCACCGCGAAGAGCCCGTGCGGTCCGAGCTGGAGCACCCGCTCGGACACGCGGTCGTCCACGTCGAGCACCTCGGCGACCGCCGGAGGGGTGGTCGGGACGGCCGCGGCGGGAGCCCAGCGGTCGAGCCGCCGGGCGACCGCCTCGACGGCGTCCCCGGGTATCCGGGCGTCGATGCTCGTGCCGTCCAGGAGCTCGGCGGTGCCGGGCACCTCGAGGACCTCCGCGGAGGCGAGCGCGCGGGGCGCGACGCCGCCAGGTCGGACGACCGCGACCGTCGTGGCGGCACGCGGCGGGTACGTCAGCGCGCCGAGGGTCGCGAGCTCCTCCGGGCCCAGGTCGATGCCGACGAGCGACTCGATCCGGTCGAGGACCCGGTCGGGTCCGATCGCGATCGCGGCGAGGGCACGCTGTCGCCGCAGCCAGGCGCGGCCGGACGCCGGGGCGTCCCACACCACCAGGGCGTCGTCGTCGGTCGCGGCGGCCGCGGCGACGAGGGCCGCCGAGGCGAGGCCCACGAACGCGACGTGCTCCACGCCGGACCGACGCAGCAGGGCCGCGGCGGCGCGTGCGGACCGGACCTGCGCGTCGGGGTCGTCGTCGTCCACGGAGTCCCCACGTCCGGACGGGTCGTAGCGCACCGAGGCCACGCCACGCGCCTCCAGGCGGTCCGCCAGCAGGCGCAGCGTGCGGTACGCGATCACGCCCTCCTGGCCGAGCGGCGGGCAGAGGACGACGCCGGCGCGCGCGGTGGCCGGCAGCTGCACGGCGACCCGCAGCGCAGGGGAGCCGGCCCAGCCGTGGTGGGTGGTCACAGCGCCAGGGCCGCGCGGACGTCCGACGTCCAACGGTCCGGGTCGGTGCCGTGCGCGGCGAACAGGGCGATGGTGATGCGCTCGAGGCCGAACGCGAGGCACGCACTGTGCGCGACCTCGCCGTCGGCGGTGCGGAGCCCGAACGCGGTGCCGAAGTGGTCCTCGTGGAGGTTCGCCGACGAGATCGCCGTCGGGTCGTGGTCCGGGCCGTACACGGGGCTGACGAACTCGTACTTGAGCGACTGCTCGACCTGGTTGCGGGCGAGGATCTGCCCGACGCGGCCGAAGAACGGGTCGTTGGCCGGCACGACGTCGATCGCCAGACCGAAGGACTCCAGCAGCGCGCGCATGCCCGGGATCCGGCCGTCGCGGTGCGCCTTCGCCGACTCCGGGGTGCCGACGTGCACGAACTCGTGCATGTGGAACGCCTGCAGCCGCATCGGGTCGAGGGACGGCTCGCGGCGGAAGGAGTCGCCGACGATGTCGAACGCGCGGCCGCCCTCGGGGACGGTGTCGCCGATCAGGCCGTAGACGGGGTGGCACACCGCGGGGGTGAGCATCAGGTCGGCCGGCTCGAGGAAGGTCTCCCAGCGCTCGCCGCGCTCCCGGGCGGCGAGCAGGGCACGGTGGGTCCGGTCGTCGCCGGTGAAGCCGGAGATCGACGCGGCGAGGTCGGGGAAGGAGGCGATGTAGTCGGTGCGCTCGAAGGCGGCCAGGGGTTCGACCGGCGGGAAGCGCAGGACCTCGGCGTCGAGGTCGGCCTGGCTCCGCACGGCTGCGGCGTCGACGGCCGTGTACACGCGCTCGAAGACACCGGTGCGTCCGTAGAGCCCGGGGGACCCGAGGTCGATGAGCACGCCGTCGGCGAGCAGGCGTCCGCGCAGCTCGGCACGCGCGGCGTCCAGGGCGGACGTGGTCGTGGTGGTGGGGTCGGTGATCGTCACAGGATCGCTCCGCTCATCAGTGCCAGTGCGGCGTCGTTGTGGAGGAGCCGGTCGTTGCTCACCATGACGGCGGCTCCGTGGGCGTCCCGGAGGTGCCGGGCGGTGCTCAGCGGCCCGGAGGCCGCGTAGCCGGCGATGCCGACGACGCGCATCGCCGCCGTCACGATGTCGACGACCCGCTGCGATGCGGCGACCTTGAGGGCGTTCGCGGCGAGCGCGTGGGCCGGGGACTCCAGGACCGCCGCGTCGTCGGCGGCACGGTCGAACCGCTCCGCCGCGTGTCGCACCGCGTCTGCGAGGGTCTGCAGCTCCACCAGCAGCTCGGCGAGCCGGAGGGCCCCGGGCGGGGTCGTCCCGACGGCGGCCCGGGCCTGCTTCCGGACCGCGCTCCGGGCTCGGTCGGCGGCTGCGGCGGCGATGCCGGTCCACACGGACGCCCACAGGACGTGGGAGACCGGCAGGACCGTCTGCGCCGAGATCGTCGCGTAGTCGTCACGGAGCACCCGGTCCTCGTGCGTCTCGGCGTCGAGCACCCACCCGTGGCTGCACGTGCCGCGGAGACCGAGGGTGTCCCACGTCGACGTCTGCGTCAGCGTCGTCTCCTCGGGCAGGCAGACGACGAGCCGCTGGTCCGACGGGGCGGCGTCCGGGTCGCGGCGGGCGGTGACGAACACGGCGTCGGCCTCGGTCGCGTAGGAGATCACCGGCGCCTCCTTGTGGAGGTGGATGCGGCCCGCCGCAGAGCTCTCGATGGCGCAGGTGCTCCGGCGAGCGTCGCCGCCGATGCCCTTCTCGGTGGTCGAGGAGGCCACGAGCGCCCCCGCCAGCACCGCCTCGGTCATCGCGGTGATGCCGAGCCCCACGCCGCCGTGCCGCCAGAGCGCCATCGCCTGTCCGTGGTGCATCGCGAACACCATCCCGGTCGCGGCGCATGCGCTCCCGAGGGTCGTCGCGATCGCGGAGAGCTCGGTGAGGGTCGCCCCCTCGCCGCCGAGCGTGGTCGGGACCGCCGCCGCCAGGAGTCCGTGCTCCTTCATGGCGGCGATCGCCTCGCGCGGGGGACGCGCGTCGCGGTCGACCTCGTCGGCGTGGTGTGCCGCGACCTCGGCGACCCGGGCGGCGCGGGCGGCGAAGCGGTCGGCTGCTCCGGCTCCGGCTCCGGCTCCGGCTCCGGCTCCGGCCGTGGTCGGGTCGTCTCCGGCGACGTCGTCGTCGGTCAGCAGACGGGTGCTCACGCCGCGGCCTCTGCGGCGGCCGCGATCGACTCGATCGTGGCGAAGGTCGACCGGTGCAGCAGGGCGTCCGGGAACTCCACGTCGAGCTCGTCCTCGACCGCGAGCATCACGTTCACGGTGGCGTGCGAGGTCAGCCCGAGGACGTAGAGGTCGGCGATGGACGCGACGTCGGACGCGTCGACGGAGAGGTGTCCGTGCTCGGCGAGGGCCCGTCGGACGGCCTGCTCGGCGCGCGGCGCGGCGAGGGCGACGGAGGGGGATGCGGAGGTCGGGTCCTGGTGCATGTGAGCCACCCTAGGGAGGGTGCGGACCCGGAAAACCGCCGTGCCGGTGCGTGATCCCGCACGTGCGCCGCAAGGAGGACCGGGTTCCGCCGGCCGACACCGGACCGGCGGTCGGTCAGCGCTCGGCGAGCGCGACGGCGGTCGCGATCGCCAGCCCCCGTTCGTGTGACAGCGACACAGCGACGTGGCCGCACCCGAGGGCGGCGGCGAGCTCCGCAGCGCGCCCGGACAGCTCGACGACCGGCCGGCCGGCGGTGTCCAGCACCACCGCGACGTCGGTCGGCAGGACCGCGTCGTCCGGTGCGGGACGCAGGAGCTTCAGGACCGCCTCCTTGCCGGCGAACCGGGCCGCGAGACGCTCGGGGTCGTCGTTGCAGTCGGCCCGCTCCCGCGCGGTGAACACGCGCGACAGGTAGCGCTCGCCGTGGGCGGTGATGCCGGCGACGACGTCCTCGACCGCGGCGAGGTCGGTGCCGGTCCGGATGGTCGTCATGGACGAAGCGTACGGGCCCCTGCGTGCTGCGACCGGGCAGGCGGCGACGACACGGCCGCGGTGTCGACCGTGTCACCGGCCGTGGCACCGACCGTGTCACCGGCCGCGGTGCCGTCAGCCGGCGCCGGCCGTCAGCCGGTGCCGGCCGTCAGCCGGTGCCGGCCGTCAGCCGGCGCCGGCACCGTGTCCGTCAGCGGTACTGCGGCGGCCAGTCGAAGGGTGCGGGCAGGTGCGGCACCTCGCCGATCGTCGTGACGGCGAGGACGACCTCGCGCCGGTTCGTCAGCTCGATCGACCGCGGGTTGCCGAGGTACCGCTGTCCGTCGACCCACACCGTGAGCTCGCCGCGGAGTCCGCCGACGTGCCCCGCGCCGAGCGAGACGTCCCACTCGTCGAAGAACTGCCCGAGCGTGAAGGTCTGCCGGGTCGGCGACTCGACGTGCAGGATGCCGGAGGTGTCGTGCGTGTGCAGCTCGGCGGCGAAGCGCTCCCGCGACGAGTGCCCGACGTTCCCGGGCACGGTCACCGGCGTCGACCCGTCCAGGATCGTCAGGTGGGTGTGCACGTGCTCGGCGAGCGGCTCACCCCAGACGTTCCGCAGGTCGGCCGCCTCGGCACGCGTCTGCAGGTCGGTCGGTGCCGGCCAGGGAGGCGCGGTGCGGGTCGTGCCCGCAGCCGGCGCCGTGCAGAGCGCGAGCAGGACGACGGCCACCGCCGCCACGAGCGTCACGACGACGCTGCGGGGCGCCGTCCGTCCGCCGGCTCGCGCGCCGGGACGGCGCCCGGGTCCCGGTCGGCGGCCCGTGCCGTCCGTGGGGCTCACCACTTCTCGTGCACGGTGGCGCGGAACCACCGGTCGTAGAGCTCGTGCACGGTGGTGTCGAGGCTGCCGAGGTCGAGGGTGCCGCCGTCGAGCAGGGCCGCCGCCCCGGCGTTGGAGCGTGCCTGCTCGGGGTTCCGCGCGCCGGGGATGGCGGCGGTCACACCGTCCTGCGCGACGATCCAGGCGAGCGCCGCCTGCGGGACGGACACCCCCTCGGGCAGGGCGGCGGCGAACGCCTGCGCGGCCTGCACGCCGTCCGCGAAGTCGACGCCGCTGAACGTCTCGCCCTGGTCGAACGCCTCGCCGTGGCGGTTGTAGTTGCGGTGGTCGCCCTCGTTGAACGTGGTCTCGGTCGTGTACTTCCCGGAGAGCAGCCCCGATGCCAGCGGGACGCGCGCGAGGATGCCGACCCCCGCCTCCCGGGCGGCCGGCAGCACGCGGTCCAGCGGCTTGAGGCGGAACGCGTTGAGGATGACCTGGACGCTCGCGACGTGCGGCCGGGCGATCGCGGTGAGCGCCTGGTCGGCGGTCTCGACGGAGACGCCGTACGCGGCGATCGACCCGTCGGCGACGAGCGCGTCGAGGGCGTCGTACACGGCGTCGTCGTCGAACACGGGAGTGGGCGGGCAGTGCAGCTGCACGAGGTCGAGGGTGTCCTGGCCGAGGTTCCGGCGGGACCGGTCGACCCACTCGCGGAAGTGCGCTGCGACGTAGTTCGACGCGACCTGCTCCGCGCGGCGGCCCATCTTCGTCGTGACCGTCAGCGGAACGTCCGGGTTCGCCCGTCGCCAGGAGCCGATGAGCTGCTCGCTGCGGCCGTCGCCGTACACGTCGGCGGTGTCGAACAGGGTGACGCCGGACTCGACCGAGGCGTCCATGACGGCGGCGGCGTCCTGCTCGCTGACGGGGCCCCAGTCACCGCCGAACTGCCAGGTGCCGAGGCCGACGACGGACACGGAGCGGCCGGTGCGGCCGAGGGTGCGACTCTGCATGCGGCCCACCGTAGTCACGGCGGCCGCGGACGGCCCGGGACGATCCCCGTGGCGCAGGGCCGGGCGGGAGCGGCGGCGCAGGGCCGCGGCGGTCAGGACTCCGTCGGGTGCGGCTCGGTCGCGACACCGCGGCGGAGCAGGGTCCGGGCAGCGCGGGCGCGGGGGATGACCCAGAGGGCGGACCAGGCCCCGATGCCGAGCCAGAGCGTCACGAGCATCCCGGTCAGGAGCGGGCCGTGCTGGTCGGCCATCGAGAGCGTCATCGCGGTCCACAGCACGCAGAGGACGATCTTGCCCCAGCCGGCGCCCTCGCGGTCCGCCTGCGCCTGCAGTGCCGGGACCCACTCGTCCGCCGTCACTCCGGGCGGCACGCGCTGCTCCGCGACCCAGCGCTGCACGGCCACCGATCGCTCGTAGCCGCCTGCGGCTCGCCACGAGCGCAGCTGCGTCCACACGCCGATCGCCGCACCGAGGAGCCCGGCCGGCACGCCGACCCCGACGAGCAGCGCCGTGGTCGTCGTCACCCAGGACGACGCGACGAGCACGGCGAGCACCACGCCGAAGGCGGCACCCGCGCCCGCGCTGCCGAGCAGCCGCAGCCGCCCGGCCTCGTCCACCACGCCGACACCGTCCACGCCGACGACCGTACCCGTGTCGTGCGAGGGTGCGCTGCGAGCGCGTCGGGAGCCGGGTGGGGCATGATCGACCGGTGCCCTCCCTGAACCCGACCACGGTCTACCGCGCCGCCCGCGACGAGCTGCTCGCCGTCCTCGACGAGCCCGACGCCGCGCGCGCCGAGGCCGCCCGACGCGCCTTCCGCTGGCCGGACCTGGGCGGGACGTTCAACTGGGCCACGGACTGGTTCGACGTGGTCGCGCACGGGAACGACCGCGTGGCGCTCTGGATCGTCGACGAGGACGGTGGCTCCCGCACGACCTACGCCGAGATGGCCGCCCGCTCGGACCGGCTCGCCGTGCACCTGGACCGGCTCGGTGTCCGGAAGGGCGACCACGTGCTCCTCATGCTCGGCAACCAGCTCGAGCTCTGGGAGACGATGCTCGCGGTGATGAAGCTCGGCGCGGTGATCCTGCCGACCTCGACCATGCTCGACACCGCCGACCTGCAGGACCGCATCGACCGCGGAGGCGTGGCGCACGTGGTGACGAACCACGGCGAGACGCCGAAGTTCGACGGCGTCACCGGGGCACCATCACGCATCGTCGTCGGGGGCACGGCGGACGGCTGGACGTCCTACCCGGACGACCTCGGCGATCCGGCACCCGCGGGCGAGTCGCGACCCGTCGTGACCACCAGCACCGACGACCCTTGCCTGGTCTACTTCACATCGGGTACGACCTCGCGGCCGAAGATGGTCGTGCACACCCAGGCGTCCTACCCGGTCGGCCACCTGAGCACGATGCACTGGCTCGGCCTCCGACCCGGCGACGTGCACCTCGCGATCAGCTCGCCCGGATGGGGCAAGCACGCCTGGAGCTGCTTCTTCGCCCCGTGGATCGCCGAGGCGACCGTCTTCGTGTACGACACCCCGCGCTTCGACCCGGCCGGTCTCCTCGCGCAGCTCGACGAGGCCGGCGTGGACACCTTCTGCGCACCGCCGACCGCCTGGCGGATGCTGCTGCAGGCCGACCTCGGACCGAAGCCACGCGCACTCCGAGAGGTGGTGTCGGCCGGCGAGCCGCTGAACCCCGAGGTGATCGCCCGCGTGCAGGCGGCCTGGGGTCTGACGATCCGTGACGGCTACGGCCAGACCGAGACCACGGCGATCATCGGCAACGTGCCGGCCGCACCCGTGACGCCCGGCGCGATGGGGCGCCCGCTGCCCGGTGTCGCCGTGACGCTGCTCGACCCGCTGACGGGCCGTGCCGGCGACGAGGGCGAGGTCTGCCTCGACCTGACCGAGCGGCCGACGAACCTGATGGCCGGGTACCTCGGCGACCCGGAGCGCACCGCGGATGCGATGCGCGACGGCTTCTTCCACACCGGCGACATCGCGAGCCGCGACGCCGACGGCCAGCTCACGTTCATCGGTCGGACCGACGACGTGTTCAAGTCCTCGGACTACAAGGTGTCGCCGTTCGAGGTCGAGAGCGCGCTCCTGCAGCACGCGGCCGTGGCCGAGAGCGCGGTCGTGCCCGCTCCGGACGACGCCCGGTTGAACGTCGTGAAGGCGTACGTCACGCTCGCCGCCGGGTTCGAGCCGACGGCCGAGACCGCCCGCGCGGTGCTCGAGCACGCCCGGGTCGCGCTCCCGGCGTACGCCCGCGTCCGCCGGGTCGAGTTCGGGCAGCTGCCGAAGACGATCTCGGGCAAGATCCGCCGGGTCGAGCTCCGCGAGCGTGAGGAGGCCGCGGCGGCGGCCGGCACGCCGGTCGAGGGGGAGTGGCGGGACGAGCAGTTCCCGGAGCTCCGGACGGTCGGCCGCGCTCAGGCGGCGCGGAAGAAGTCGCCGTAGGTCGGCTCGGGCGGGACCGCACCGTGCGTGCGGTGGTGCACCAGGGCGTCGATCTCGTCGGGGTGCCGCAGCCCGCGGCGGTGCCACTCGTGCGGGTGGCGCTGGAGTTCGCGGAGTTCGGTCGCGGTGCGCATCGTGTTCACGCCCCGAGGGTGACGACGGTGACGGCGGCGGTGGCGACGGTCACGGCGACGATGCCGAGGCTCGTGGCGACGGTGGCGAGGAGCCGCCCACGGGCGGCCTCCCGGACCTCGGAGAACTGCGAGTGCGTCGCGTCGATGGTGCTCATGGCCGGCCCTTCCCGTGCTGTGGACGGTCGCCGATCGGCGACTGGGACCAGCCTGCTCTGATTTCTCTAGTTTGTCTAACTACCGACTTGGATGCGTACGCATATCGGCCATCGCGCTCGGGCGGTCGGCGCCGTCGGCCTCGACGGCGGGGGAGTCGGCGCCCATCGCGTCGATCACCTCGGCGAAGAACGCCTGCATCTCGGCCACGGTCTCGGGTGACAGTCGGTCCGCCGCGGCGATCATGCGTGCGTGCACGTCGGTCAGCTCGGACCGGATCTCGTCATCGCTGTGCACCGTCGCGACGAGGATGGCTCCACGTCCGTCGGTCGGGTCCGCTCGGCGCTCCGCGTGGCCGCTGGCGACCAGTCGCTTCACGACGGCCGTGGTCGACGCCGACGTGATGCCCAGGTGGGCGGTGAGGTCGCCCGGACGCACCGTCCGTCGCTGTTCGGCTGCGCGCAGCAGGAACCGGACGGCCTCCGTGTCGGTCGCGTTCATCCCCATCGAGCGGCGCTTGCGCTCGCGCATCGCGACCTCCGCGGCCCGGTACCGGCGCATCGTCGTGAGCAGCTCGACACCCGTCCTGGTCGGCCGGTCCGGGTACCAGTACCCGGACGTGCCGTGCGTGCCGTCCTCGGTCATCGCACCCTCCTACGTCGTCGGATCGACAGTACCGAGCGGTTCCGGTGGGGTGGGGGACAACGGGGTACGAGACGGAGGGGAGGCGCGGGGCGGGCCCGCCACGGGCCTCCCGTCCGACGCGGGGCGACCAGGTCGCGCTCCCGCCCACGTGCAGATCGGCCCCGAGAGGGGACGGCGGCCGATCCGTGACCCGAACACAGACCGGCCGCCCGTGCCGTGGTGCCTGACCCGCACCACGACGTCTCGATTGAACACGATCCTGCTGGGAGCGCAAGCCCACAGCCGCTCCGCGCAGCGCGCGCAGCCGACGTCCAGGTGCAGCGATCGCGGTGGCACGCCCGGAGGCCCGCATCCGGTCCGCAGACCCCGCGGAGCCGTAGGCTCCGTGAGGAGAACTCGTCACGGGAGACGGAAGGCCGGCATGACCAGCACCACCACCAGCAGCCACCCCGCACCCGGCGCCCCCGACGGCGCCAGGACGACCCGGGCCACCGCCTCGGTCGCCGCGATCCTCGCCGAGTCCGCGGCGCGGTTCCCGGACGACGTCGCCGTCGTGGTGGGTGACCAGCGGACCACCTACGCAGAGCTGTGGCAGCAGACCCTCGCCTACGCCGGCGGACTGCGCGCACGCGGTGTCCACGAGGGCGACCGGGTCGCGATGCTCGTGCCGAACGTCGCCGACTTCCCGCGGGTGTACTACGCGGTCCTCGCGCTGGGTGCCGTGGTCGTCCCCGTGCACGCCCTCCTCAAGCGCGGCGAGATCGAGTTCGTGCTCCGCGACAGCGACGCGCGGCTGCTGGTCTGCGCCGCACCGCTGCTCGGCGAGGGAGCGGCCGGGGCGGAGCGTGCCGGCGTCGACGTCCTCAGCGTGCTCGGCCCCGCGGACGCCGCGGGTGCCCCGGACCGGCTGGAGACCGTCGCCGCGGCGAGCGAGCCGCTCGACACCTACGTGCCCCGCCACCCGTTCGACACCGCCACGATCCTGTACACGAGCGGCACGACCGGGAAGCCGAAGGGTGCCGAGGGGTCGCACTTCGCCCTGCTCGAGCAGGTCAACACGTGCCTGCTCACCACGTTCGACATGCGCCGGGGCGACGTGCTGCTCGGCGCGCTGCCGCTCTTCCACACCTTCGGGCAGACCTGCACCATGAACACCGGCTTCCGTGCCGGCGCGACCATCGTCATGCTGCCGAAGTTCGACGGCGACGCCGCCCTCGCGGCGATGGTCGAGCACGACACGGCCATCTTCATGGGCGTCCCGACGATGTACATCGCGCTGCTCGACGCGGCCACCCGGAGCGACGCTCGACCGCATCTCCGCTACGCGATCTCCGGCGGTGCCTCGCTACCGCTCGCCGTGCTCGAACGGTTCCAGCAGGTGTTCGACGCGCCGGTGCACGAGGGCTACGGCCTGACCGAGACCTCGCCCGTGGCGTCGTTCAACCACGTCGGCGCGACCCCGCGACCGGGCACCATCGGCACGCCGATCTGGGGCGTCGACATCGAGATCGCCGACCCCGAGGTCACCGATCGCACGGTCCTGCTGCCCCGCGGCGAGATCGGCGAGCTGGTGATCCGCGGGCACAACCTGATGAACGGGTACCTGAACCGACCGGAGGCCACCGCCGAGGCGATCGTCGACGGGTGGTTCCGCACGGGGGACCTCGGCACGAAGGACGACGACGGCTACCTGACGATCGTCGACCGCACGAAGGACATGATCATCCGGAACGGCTACAACGTGTACCCGCGGCAGGTCGAGGAGGTCCTCGCCGCGCACCCGGACGTCACGATGGCCGCCGTGTTCGGGGTCCCGCACGCGGTGCACGGGCAGGAGGTCGCCGCGGCCGTGGTGCTCCGCCAGGGGGCCGAGGTGACCCCGGACGAGCTCGTGCGCTTCGTCGCGGACGAGATCGCCGTGTACAAGTACCCGCGGGTCGTGCACGTCGTGGACGCGCTGCCGCTCGGACCCAGCGGGAAGGTGCTGAAGCGGGAGCTCGTCGAGCGGTTCGGCTGAGGGCTCCGCGCGACGGCCGACGGTCGGGACGGCACCGGTGAGCGTCTAGGATCGTCGGCAGGGGCCTTTAGCTCAGCTGGTAGAGCGCCACGTTTACACCGTGGATGTCAGTCCCGTCGCTCGCGCTCCGCTGGTCGCCGAAAGACCAGGTCAGGACGGTGATCGTCCCGTTCCCTCTGACTGGTCCGAGCGTTGCTCCGTGTCCGTGTCGGTTTGGTGTCGGTGCGGAAATGGCAACGGCTAGGCGGCAGCGACCGGTTCCACCGTGACCGAAGCCGCACCGATGTACGAGAGGCCCGGCACGACGGCGGCGCACATCTGCTCGAAGTGCGGCCGATCCACTGCCGCGATGAAGCGGAACACCGACTCGAGGACGACCACCGCCTCGTGCACGTCCACGGGCCGAGAGATGTCCGCTTCTTCGCTGTGCGACGACTGGTGAAGGAACCGCACCAGACGCTGGCGGAGTGGCTGCTCGATCTGGTGTTCGTCGAACGCCGTCCGCATGCTCCCTTCGAAGTCGCCCATGAGCACTGGCAACCGAAAGGCCAGGAACGACTCCAAGAGCCGCCTCGCGGCGTTCGGTAGGAGCGCAGCAGCTTCAAGCTCAGCCTCGAACTGCGTACCGGAGTTCCGCTCGAGGACGGCACTGCCGACTCGCCAGAACAGGTAGTGGTACTGGGAGCGCAGCTTCTTGCGGAGCTGAGGGTCGCTCCAGCTCCGCAGCACAGGCACACGACGGGGAACGTCCTCAGCGTCGCGACTCACCCTCGAGCGCAGCTCGTGCAATGAGTACGAGTTGTCCCGGCGGAGCCGCGAGTGCAGCCGGTCCAGTTGGTTCACCCACATCCGGAAGAGCTCGAAGCTGTGCGTGAGCAGGATCAACTGGTGGCGGATGCCCGCTCCGACGAAGGTGTTCCAGAGGTGCCCGGAGACGCCGACCATGATCTCCTGGTCCAGACTCGACACCGGATCGTCAATGACGACGGTCAGGTCGGCGCCACGCATCGTCTCGTCGCGGAGGCTGCACAGGAAGTGGAGCAGCGAGATCGCCGTCCGCTCGCCCTCGCTGAGACCGACGGCCGGGCGCCCGTCCCGTTCGATGGCGTAACGCCCATCGACGGCGGTGAAGCGGAGCTCGTCGCGACCGAGGAGGACGGCAACGTCTCGGGTGAGCTCGCTTGCAAGTGGTCCCGCGTCGAGCCCGGCAGAATTCAGGCGCCCACGTTCGCGGGTCAACTGCTCGCGCTCGGCGCCGTGGTCTGCCGCTTGTTGCTCGGCGCCGAGCGCTCGCTCCGACAGCGACACGTACTCCGAGCGGATCAACTCGACCCGAGCGCGCTCGACACGGTCGGCGGCGTCCGCGCGGATCGACTCGAACGCCGCCGAACGCTCGTTGTGGTCCCGCAGCACGAGGTTGATCGCGGCCACGTCGTCCGATTGGCCGTCGACAACACCGGGATCGAACGTGACCACGTCGAACATCGCGGAGCGCTTGGTCTCGATCGCACGGCGAACCGCGTCGAGGGCCTCGCTTCGAGACGTGGTGGCCTCTCGCACCCCGGCGAGCAGCTCACCGTACGACTCCCGGAGCGGCGGGTACAGGAGATTTGCTGCCGGCGCGCGGGAGATCATGCCCTGCTGAGCCGCGATGACCGCTGCGACGCGGCCGTCCAGCATGTCGAGCGTGCGCTCCAGCTGCCGGAACCGGCCGTCGAAGTGCGCGGCCAGAGCACCTCGGCGTTCGTCGGTCACCACACCGCCACAGAACAGGCACCGATCGCGTTGCTCGTGCCTCGACACGCCTTCACTCACCCAGGTGCTGTCCTCGGGATGCGCGGCCAGGTCGTCGAGGACCACGTTCGACACCGAGGTGGCAAGCGCGTCACCCACCTCGGCGACGAGCGGAACGACACTTTCACCGGTGATGGTGAGGAGGGAGACTGGCTCCATCTTCTGCGGACGAACAGTGCCGAGATGCGTCGAGATGACCTCGTCGAGGGGTTCGTCGAACCTGGTCGGCAAGGCATCCAGCAAGGTCTTCACCTGGCGACGGTTGTAGGCCCGGCCGTACCGTGCGCTCACGTGCTGCAGCTCGCTGTGGATCGTCGTCGCGGTCGCAGTTGCGAGACGGTCCGCAGCGTTTCTCGCGCGGCCGGCGTCCTCAACCGCGAGACGCTCCTCGCTCTCGATGATCTCGAGGCGTTCGGCGATCTGCGCGAGCCGTGTCTCGCGACCAACGCTCTTCTGGCCGAGGACGAGAAGCGGTGCTGCCTCGCTGCGATCGGTGCCGAAGCTCAGGTTGTTCTCGACGTAGTCCTGGTTGAACACGCGGACGCGTGTCCAGAAGGGGTCCTCGCTCGACGTGACTTGGCGAAGCCTGTCGCCGTCTTCGACTGAGACGTG
This sequence comes from Curtobacterium subtropicum, assembly GCF_030362975.1. Taxonomy (NCBI): domain Bacteria; kingdom Bacillati; phylum Actinomycetota; class Actinomycetes; order Micrococcales; family Microbacteriaceae; genus Curtobacterium; species Curtobacterium subtropicum. Next base: position 29,568 of record NZ_JAUCMM010000004.1, on the reverse strand, counting down.
CACGGTCGAGGCCGATGATGCCGCGGTCGCCTCGCCGAACGCGCGTGCGACTGACGACTTGCCGGTGCCGTTGCCGCCATAGACGACGTTGATCCGTTCGAAGTTGGAGGAATCGCTGCCGGGCTGCCAACGCCGGAAAAGACCGATGCCGTCGATACGGACGATGCGCTTGATCACGGGACCCCCGGCCCTTCGAGTGTGGACCCGGTCGGGTCGAACGAGCGCCGCAGCGCCGAGGGCAAGTATCGCGCAGGCGAGAGTCGGCCACCGTCGTCGGCGACGGCGAGTCAAGTCGCTCGTCGTCACGATGTCAGCTCATCGCCAAGTAGGATCGGCCTTGAGGGCTCTTAGCTCAGTTGGTAGAGCACTTCGCTTACACCGAAGTGGTCGGCGGTTCGAGCCCGCCAGAGCCCACCGGACCCTGGCAATGGTTCCGGCTCGAGCACGGGTCAGCTCCGCCGACTCGGCTCGTGATCAGCCGACGTAGAACACGTGGGGCGCACGGGCCTGCACCGAGAGCTGTCCGCCGGGACCGTTGCCCCCTACGATGACTTTGAACGGCTGCCCCGAGCCGTGATTTCGTCCAGCGCATGCGCACTCACACAGCCATGCGTTTTCGGGGAGTCCCGTCTTCCAGCACGCTTCCACGCACTTCTCGACACCGCCATGCTGAATCACCGTTACCCGGCCGTATCGTGCGGCGAGACCGTGGATGACAGCGTTCGTGTGCGGCCGCGAGACCGACCATGATCGGGAGCTGGGGGAGTAGTCGACCTGACCACGCCGTGAAGCGTTGAACATGTCTCCGAGGATGGTGTAGCCGCGTCCGTTGCCCTCGAACGGCATGTTCTGGATCTCCGTGCGCCGACCAGGACGAATCGTCACCGTGAGATCACCCATGCTCGGAGCCTAGAGGCTCTCGAGCGGTGCGCGCCGGAGGTCTGGAGCGGGATTGGGGCAAGGCGCACTTGTACGCGTCACCTTCTTGATGGCCTCCGGTCGGCGAGTTGACTTGCTCGACACCCGAACTCGGGGTCGCTTCGAAGGCCGACATGAGGGATCGTCGGTTGGATGGGGAGCACGGCAGCCACCGAGTCTGGATCGTTGAGCCACCACGCGGTGTTGCCGTGAGCGCCGACCAGCCAGGGACGATCGCGGTCACTCTGCACGGGAGCCGCGTGATGATCGACCGCGTCGTCTTCGTCGAGCTGTTCGAGAACTCTGTCGTGAGTGCACGCGTTCCGTATCGCCACGCCCTCGAACGGTCAACGATCAGCTTTTCTGATCTCGTCGATCTGGCGCGCACCGCACAGGTGCCGTACGCACTCTGCTTCGCGCCGCGCGAGCTGGTTCGGGCGCAGGTCGAAACGAAGACGCAGAAGCTGCTGCAAGGGTTGAGCAAAGACACCTTCGCCGTCAACTCGCGTACGACGATCGAGCTCAGCGACGTCGAGCTCATCGTCAAGGATCTTGTGCGGAAGCAGATGATGCTGCGCACTCACGACGAGTCGCTCGCCGAGAACAAGATCGTTGGAGTCCTCCGGAAGCCTCGGGCGACGATCGAGGAGGACGTCGCCGTGCTGCTCACAGCTCTCGACTTGGATGTGGCCGTACTCCGCTCGGCTCGATCGAAGGGCGCCGCCCTGTCGTTGCTCATCGAGACGCTGGAGTCGCACCAGATCCTCGTCTCGCGCAGCGTCCGCGGCTTCATGCCGCAGCTCATCGAGGTCAAGTTCAGTGGGCTGACCATCAAGGACAAGAAGGTCCCGTACATCTTCCTCTCGCGGGGGAGTCACGGCGACGACGAGGAGCCGGAGGGGCGTCAGCTCTTCACGCTTACCCTTCTCACCGTCTTGGTCGCTCGCGGCATCTTCGCCCCGGTGACCTACGACGGCCGGAACCTTGCGTCGAACCCGGGCCGCGAGTACGACATCGTTGGCGAGGTCCTAATGCCGGCGGCGCAGATGCGAACGGTTCCGTCCGACGACCTCGGGAAAATCAGGAGCACCGCCGACTCGTTCAAGGTGACTCCGAGCGCGCTGGTCGTGCGCCTCCAGCGGCTCGGACTCATCAGTTGTGTCGGTGCTCAGCAACACCTCGAGGAACTTCGCCTCGAGTTCGCCAACCGGCCGAAGTCGCAGGGCCGCCAACCGAAACCCGTGAACGGGGTCCGGACGTACAACGGCCGGGAGCTGTCCGTTCGCATGCTCGGCGCGCTGGATGCCGGCAAGATCACCGAAGGTGAGTTCTGCCGAGCGGTCTGCGCGAACAAGATCCGACCGCGAGAGATCCGGGACTTCCGGGAGGCGCTCGGATGATGGGGACGTTCTACCTCCTCGACAACAACGCGTTGACTCGGCTGACGCCAGAGCAACGCTCCTCGGCGTTCGTGCACGAACAGTGTCGGCTACCGTCCGAAGTGCTCCACGAAGCACGATTCCTTCCGGACGTCGATTCGCTGCGCGCGCTCGAATACTCGACCGATGAGGGCGTCCTCCTGCACCTCGCTGCCGTCCTTCAATGTGTTCCAGCCGACGACACGACCCTCATCGACCTCTACGCAAATCTCGGGAATGCCGACCCGATGTTGCTCGCGTGCGCGCTCGACGCGATGGCCGAGGCTGAGCTGGGTCTGTTCGGTGCGGAGTGGGTGGTCGTGTCGAACGACCGCGCCGTGGTGACGCTGGCTGGTGACCTAGGCGTGCCGACACTCTCGAGCGACGAGTTCTCGTTGGTGCTCATCGAGGAGGGCTGAGACGGAGCGGCCGGGCCGGGCCCCGTTCGGTTCCGCTGCCTCCGCCTCATGACAAGTCTCGCTCCTCGGAGCGCTCGCGTCGAGCTCGCATCATCCGGGCGATGGCGGCCATGTCGCCGTCGTCGTTCATCCAGTGGGAGTAGCGGTTGACGGTCTGCTGTGTCGTGCTGTGACCGAGCCATACAGAGATGGTCTTGACGTTGATTCCGTCGCTCATCCACGCCGTCGCGGCGGTGTGGCGAAGGTCGTGGACACGATGGTTCCCTGCCGTCGTCTTCCAGCGAAGGTCGCGGGTGAAGTTCGGTCCGCTCAGTTCGGAGCCGCCGGTCGACCGGAACAGGAACGCGTCGGGCGACTTGCCATCAGCATGGCGCATCGCGATTTCCTCTGCGTTGCCCATGAGAGGGACCTTCCGGCTTCGCCGTCCTTTCGTCTGCTTTTCGGGGTACCCGTCGCTCTTCGAGCGCTCGACCATGACTGCGGGGAAGGGGTTCGTGACGATGTTGCGGACACGGAGCGCCTTCATCTCTCCCCAGCGCAAGCCGGTCTCCCGAAGAAACTCGACAACGTCGGCGTAGTTCGGGTTCAGGGCTCGCTGAGCCACGAGCATCGACCTGAACTCCGACTCGGTGAAGGGCCGGACGGTGTTCGTTTCCGTTCCGTCCCCGCGACCGAGCGGCGCATCCAGGACTGGGTTGTGCGAGATGTACGCCTCCCGCACCGCGTACGCGAAGACCCCACCGAGCGACTCCCGAATTCGCTTCGCGGTGCTGTGCCGCTTGGTGCGCACGAGGTTGGCGACGTACCTTCGCAGCTGCCGGCCGTCGATGGAACCGATGGGAAGCCGCTTCATCTGGTCTGAGACGTGGAGGCGGAGGTTTGTCTCATCGGTGTCGTAGGTCTGCTGCGAGACGAGTCCGCGCCGCTCGGTCAGGAACTCCTTGATGAGTTCTGCGAGCGTCATCTCGGCGTTGCGAGGGTCGGACCAGGTTCCGGATGCGAGAGTCGTCTTCTGGCCGAGCTCCCAAGCGTCGGCGTCCTTCTTCCGGTCGAACGTCGCCATCGAGACCTGCTTGCCGCGGTGGTAGACGCGGGCGCGCCAACGTCCGTTGTCCGCCTTCTTGACGCTCATCAGGCTGCCTCCGCCTCGTCGCTCAGCATGTTGAGCCATGCATCGACGTCGGACGTCCGAAACCTGAGGGCTCGACCGATGCGGACGCCCCTCGGGCCGCGTCCCTGGCTTCGCAGCGAGTAGAGCGTGCTCTTCGAGGTCTGCGTATAGTGGCTGAGCTCGTCCATCGTGAGCATTGGCTCCAGCTGGGGGTTCGCGCTCGCGTCGGTCATGGATTGTGTATGCGCGGACGCATTCGGTACGCCGCACGTCGCGCAGCGGGTCTGGGTTTCGGTCATGGGAGGCCTATGCGTCGCTCACGGGACCAGCACCCGGAAACCGGGTTTTGCCTGGTCAGGCGGTAACTCGGGACGATCGTCGCCAGTCCAGTCGGTCACGATCGCACGCGAGACCGGGGAGTGGGGCGCCCGTTCCTTGAACATCTGGCACCCTTTGAGCGTGGCAACGATCATGACGAAGACAAAGGCAGCCGCGACCATCCGGGAGCACCTCGCCCAGAGCGGCGTCGATGTGACGAAGCTCCACACGGTCACGAACACCGCTCAGCTCGTCATTCTCGAAGACGACCTCGTCGTTTCTGCAGCGTTGCTTCGGCCGCGCGGCGTGACCGCCGACCAGGTCACGCCGGTCCTCGAGCGAGCTGAGATGCGAGCGGTTCGGGTGTACGTGGTGTCTGGCTGGAACGAGGATGCAACTGCGGCTCTTGACGCGGTAGGCATCGAGCGATTCAGCATTGGGTCAAACGGTGTTGTCACAGCGGACAACGTGGTGGCGGAGATCTCGGCTGCCTCGGGAGCGCTGCTGGACGAGGCTAGGGCGCTGAGCGTTGTCAACGACATCGCGGCCGCCGCACACCGGCTCCAGGCTGCGGCGGAGCAGCTTGTCGATCTGGCTTTGCGAGTCCGTATCGCGCAACAGCGCGGAGCTGTCACGTCGACGGAATGGTTGGACGTCGTGGACATTCGGAGACGAGTAGACGACGCGCGGAACTTGCTGGCTCCTGCTCTTGATCGTGCGAAGGTGGCGGTGCCCTTCGGCCGTGTTCCAGCGAGTCGGATCGCTCGTTGGCTTCCGGTCAGATCTGCGAACGAGACGCTGGCGGAAGTCATGGCAATCGGTCGCCGAGAGATCGACGCGTCGCAGAGGGCGCTCGGGCTGGCGTAGCGTCGCCAGCCCTGGCGTCAGGGCTCGTCGGGCAGCTCCGTCAGGGTGCGTCGAATGAGCTCGTGGGAGAGCACTCCGACATCCGTTCCGGCGTGCAAGGCCTTGAGTGCTCCGATGAGCTCCTCCCGCGCGATGTTCGCAACCTCCCCGCTGTCCCAAACTTCGGCCGCGCGCACCCGCCATCGGGTGCGTCGGATGACCTCGAACGCGGTCTCGTCCGACGCCGGGTCCTGCGCGGCGAGAAGAACGAGTCGTTCGAGTTCACGTGAGGTCTGGAGCAGCGCCCATCGTGCGCGCAGTTGAGATGCGATATCCATGCTCGTCTCTATGCGCGGAGTTCCTCGACCTGCTCCTCCGAGCCGTGCGAATTGGGCCTCAGAATGACACGCCGGGGCCAGCGCCAGCTCGCCAATTTCGCCCAGAACAGGGCCGAATTTTCGCTCGACGCCTCACCCATGTCGGAGACGGCGGAACCGTTGCGTCTTGTGAGGAAAGACCAACGGGCCAGACGACGTGGCACGCGGCGATGCGATCCTACGAGGCTCCCGCTGGTCCGTTGCGCCCGTGTCAGGCTCCGGTAGAGGAGCGGCGCGACGACGATGTCGTGGAGGCCTGAGGTCACCTCTCAGACCGTTCATGCGCGGCTCCTGTCGTCGACACGTCATCGCTTCGCCTTCGCCGAGCCCGCTGTCGTACACACCACGGGTCACGGCGGACGCACCGCGAGTGTCCTCGTCTCGTCAATTCACGTCGGGCCGACATCAGGGTGCTGCCGAAGACGGCCCCGCATGCTCGCCGCCCAGGTCGTGATCTCCCGGCAAGGCGTCGTGCGCCTGCCACGCGCGTCACATCTTGGTGATGTCCTTCTGGACACTGTGCCGACGTGAGCGCACCGACGTGGCGCTGCCGTTTGCGGTTCGCCGACCGTTCCTCCTGGACGATTCGACATCATCACACCGCTCGCTACGACGCTGTCGGCCAACACGCGATCTTGGCTGACGATCTCGCGCCGGTCCTACTGCCTTGGCACGACCAGGCTCCACCCATTGATGGTCATTAGCGGCGCTACCGCGCACATAAGGAGAACCGGGACCGCGGATACTCCGACCCTCCCTAACGTTGACGGTCGAGGGGTGACACGACTGGCAGTGACGCCGACTGGCCCAGCCCTCGTGTCCGCTCAACGAGGAGAGGCCCAATGCAGTCCACCCGCACCGTCGCGCGAGCACGACGCGCAGCTTTCGCCAGCTTCCTCGGCGGCACCCTGGAGTACTACGACTTCTTCGTGTACACGACCGCGGCATCGCTGATCTTCGGCCGGGTGTTCTTCCCTGCGGGGGATCCGACCGCCGCGCTGATCCAGTCCTTCGCGGTGCTCGGAGTCGGATACGTGTTCCGGCCGATCGGCGCCTTCATCTTCGGGCACCTCGGCGACCGCGTCGGCCGGAAGAACACGCTCGTGGCGACGCTGACGATCATGGGCGCCTCGACGTTCCTCATCGGCGTCCTCCCCACGTTCCAGACGGCCGGCTACCTCGCGCCGATTCTGCTCGTCGTGCTCCGGATCCTGCAGGGCTTGTCCGCCGGTGGCGAGACCGCCGGCGCTTCCACGTTGACGGTCGAGGAGTCGCCGGAGGGTCGCCGGGCGTTCTACGCGAGTTTCACGTCTTCGGGCATCAGCGCCGGGATCGTCCTGGCATCGCTCGTCTTCCTTCCCGTCGCCGCGCTGCCGGAAGCCGCCCGCGACAGCTGGGGATGGCGAGTCCCGTTCCTGCTTTCCGTCGTCGTCCTGATCGTCGCGTACCTCGTGCGCCGCCGCCTCGAGGAACCTGAGGTGTTCGTCGACGAGAAGGACGCCCATCGGCGCGCCCGTCTGCCGATCGTCGAGCTGTTCCGGTCGAATCCGAAGGCGTTCCTGGTCGTCGTACTGATGTCGCTGGTGATCGTCATCAACACGTTCATGCAGTCGTTCGGCCTCGCGTACGCGACCCAGATCAGCACGCTGTCACCGGCGGACATGCTCTGGACCAGCGTCGCGGGCAACGTGCTCGCTGTCGTCTGGGGACAGCCCGTTCATCGTCGCGGCCCCGGGGACATCGCGGAACTCGAATCAGGACACTCCGACGACTGGGGTCCACGAGCGCTTCTTGCCTGTCTACGGAAGCTTTGTGGCGGCGGGCCCACGGAAGCCGAGCGGGTGGTCGTTGAAGACGCCTGGGCCACAAACGATGAGTTTCGCGTCATCTACTCCTGGACCGGTGGCCGACGAGTCGGCATCATCCGGAATAGAGAGACCACCATCGACCGGATGGACGTCTACGCAACCGGAGACATTGCGACACCCGAAGAGTTCGGCCAGGAGGTAGCGGACTTCAACATCGGAGAGCCCCTGGGGGCGTACGGCGACATCCTCGATGTTGATGCCGACGGTCTCGGGTGGTGGGGCCACATCCCCCTTTGCCGCCGCTCGTGACCGCCCGTTGAGTGGTCCAGCGTGCGTATCCACGTCGCTGGTGCTGCGCGTCCGCGAGCGATAGACAAGGAGCTACGGCCGCCGAAGGAGTTGTCGATGCTGGTTCAGGTTTGTGGTCTTCCTGGTGCAGGGAAGTCGACGCTGTCTGCTGCTATCGCGGAGCTGATGCCCTCGCTGACGCTCCGCGTCGACGCGATCGAGGGCGCGATGTGGAAGTACCAAATCCCACGCGAGCAGTCCGGTATCGCTGCGTACTCGATCATGCATGCCATCGCGGTACCGAACCTCCGTCGCGGTCAGGTGGTCATCGCGGACGCGGTGAGCGGCGTTGAACCTGCTCGGGCTGGGTGGGTGTCCACGGCTGATGCCGCCGGGGTGCCGCTGCGCGTGATCGAGGTCGTGTGTGCCGACGTCGACGAACACCGCCGCCGCGTGGAACAGCGTGCGAACGACCTGCCCGGGTTCACGTTGCCGACGTGGGACGAGGTACAGCGCACCGCCGACGAGTACGAGCCCCGCACGGACGATCGGCTCATCACCGACAGCACCCGCCCTCTCGAAGAGACGGTTCGCCAGGCACTCGACTACCTCGAACTCCACGCCCGGTAGGCGATCGGCTACCGGACGGCGGAGGTGGGGGGCGCGGTCCTACGGAATGGTCAGGTGTGCGAGTGGCCGTGGCTGTTCTCCTCGGGTGCGTCGCTCATCATGCGGAGCATCGACCAGGAACCGCTGCGGATGAACACGACCAGCAGGAACGCGGCGATCAGGAGGAACACGATGTTGAGCCAGGTGGTGTAGTTCCAGCTGATTGTGGTCGCGACGATGCTCAGGTGCCGGTTCGTGGGAATCAGGCCCAGCGGAGTGAACAGCAGCTCGACGGCCCACCCGGCGAGGACCATGGCGCCGTAGAAGATGCCGGTGATCCGGAGGGCGGCCTTCCAGCCGTAGTACTTCCGGTAGATGACGATGATCGGGATGATGATCAGGTCGGCGAAGATGAAGCTGATCACGCCGCCGAAGCTGATCCCACCGTTCCAGAGCACTGCAGCCAGGGGCACGTTACCGACGGAGCAGACGAAGCTCACCATCGCCAGGATCGGTCCGATGATTGGGTCGATGATGAACGCGAGCGTGGGGTGCCCTTCGAGGAAGATCGCTTGCAGCCAGGCTTTCGGCACCCACGCGTCGAATGCGCCGGCGATGAGCAGACCGATGATGACGTCGCGGATGACGGATGCCCAGTCCATGACGAAGTACTGCGACACACTTGTCAGCCCCGGCTTCGAGAACAGTCGCCGCCAAAACCCCTGGTTGCCCTGCACGGACATGTCCATCGCCGCGTGGCCCTCCATCGATCCGGCAAGGCCCTTGTCGGCTTGCTCGCGGGCGGCGTCGAGGATCTTGCCACGCATCCAGAGTCGGAAACCGAGGGCGATGAGGATGATCATGATTGGGCCGCCGATGAACTCCGCGAGGGTGAACTGCCAGCCCATCACGAACGCCAGGATCAGGCCGAGTTCGACGACGAGGTTCGTCGATGCGACCTCGAACGCCATCGCGGATGACAGGCTCGCGCCTTTCCGGAACAGGGCTCGTGCGAGTGCGACTGCGGCGTAGGAGCAGGACGATGACAGGGCGCCGAGTCCGGTCGCGACGCTGATCGCGCGAGGCGAGTCGTCGTGCATGAGCTTCATGATCCGGTCCGTGCGGACGACGGCTTGGATGATACCGGACAGGGTGAAGCCGAGGATGAGGGGCCAGAGGATCTCCCACCCCATGGAGCCAGCGGCTGCGAGGGCGTCGCCGAGCGCGTTGAGGATGAACATGTACACCTACTTCGTTGCGGTGCGGGAAGAGTGTCCCGCAGCGTCGTGAGAATGAGGGAGACCGGACCGGGTCGGACCGGACCGGTTGCGCGCCGAGGAGGCGGTCAAGCCTGCCTCGGCGCGCGCCGGGTCACTTGGATGCGAGCATGTCCTGCATCTGGGTGATCTGCTCGGTCTGGCTCTGCACGATCGACTTCGCGAGTGCGACCGCGTCTGCGTTCTTGCCCTTGGTGACTTCGGTTTTCGCCATGTCGACGGCGCTGGTGTGGTGCTGGATCATCTGCTCGAGGTAGAGCTGCCCGGCGTCCCGCGGGGACGCGTTCTGGAGGTCCTGCATGTCGGAGTCGGACATCATCCCCGACATCGCAGAGTGGTTCATCCCAGACATGCTCGGCATCTGGGTCGGTTTGTTCCACGCCTTCAGCCAGCCGGTCATTTCCATGATCTCGGGGACCTGTTCGGCCTTGATCTGCTTCGCCAGCGTCCCGACGTCGGCCTGCACGCCGGAGCCCTTCGCGAGGAGCATGTCGCTCATCTCGATGGCCTGCTGGTGGTGGGGCAGCATCTGCTGCGTGAACTTGACGTCCTGATCGTTGTGCGACGCCGCGGAGGTGGATTTCGACGACGAGGATTCCGACGACGACGTCTCTGGGCTGCTGGTGTTGTTGGTGGAGCAGCCCGCGAGAGTGAGCCCGATGGCCAGGGCTGCGGCGGCCGCGAGAGCGCGCATGGTGGTGGTCTGCATGGTGGATTCCGTTTCCGTGGATGCGTCAGATGGGTGCGGGCAGGCGACTGCCTGCCCGGGTTCTGGGCATGCGGGTGCTCCCGGAGGGTGGGAGGACCCGCCGGGGTGGAATCAGACTCGGATGATCTGCAATGCCGATAGTGACGGCGGCCGCGGCGCCGCGACACGGCGTGCCACGTGGGCTGCGAGGGCGAGCAGCCGCGCGAGGAGATGCAGCACCCCGCCACTCCGGGCGCGGAGCAGCACCCACGCGAACAGGGCGATCGTCAGCATGCACGCCATCCCCATCAGCGAGCACATCAGCGCACACAAGCCACCATCGCAGCCGGCATCGCTCAGGACGTTCTTCACCGCAACCGCGGGAACCACGTCTTGAGCATGACCGGTGGCCGCGGTGTGACTGGTGGCAGCGGCCGGGTGGTGCTCCATCGCGGCGGTGGGAGCTGTCATCGGATGCTCAGGGTCGGCGGTGTGCCCGGCCATGGTGTGCATCAGGACCGTGAACCCGACCAGCAGCAGCAACGCCATCGTCGCCGTGACCTGCAACAGCAGTCGGCGACGCGGAGACGTGGTGATGATCATCTGGTTTCAGTGGGTCGGAGAGCGTCAGCCGTGCGAGGCGACAGGTGACCGTCATGATACCCCCAAGGGGTACCCGCCGTCCGAGGATCGTGGAGGGCAGCAGCCAGCACAGGTATCGAGGTGCGGAAGATTGTCGGTGCAGGCATGGGGTGGTGGGTGCATACTTGTGGGGTCTTCGGACCCGGCAGTGGGGCTTGCCGGACCCAACCTCGACAATCGTCGACAACAGTCCCTATCTCAGCTGGTCGCGCTTTTGCGCGCCTGAGGTAGGGATATGTCATGGTCGAGTCGAACACTGCCGGTGTTGTCGTCGTCGGTGTGCAGCCAGGGCAGGCGCACGACGTCGTCGGTGTCGCGGCTGCCGTCGCTGAACGCTTCAGCGCCCGCCTGGTGTGTGTGGTCATCGATCCGGCGCTGCTGTCGACGGGGTTCCGTGCGGATGGGTCGGAGATCATCGAACCGATTGACCCGGACACGGCGGACAGCGACCCGCAGCAGCTCCCCGACGAAGACGTGCGGGTCATTCAGGAGCTCGCTGCAGCGCGATTAGTGGACGTGGAAGTTGCCTTCCGGGTCGGGGATCCGGGTCGCGCACTCGCTGCGGTGGCTGAGGAACGTGATGCGGTGATGATCGTCGTCGGATCGCAGACCGGCCGACGCCGGGTGACGGAACTGCTCAATGGGTCTGTCGCCGCGCACTTGACCCATCAGCAGCACCGGCCGGTGTTGGTCGTCCCGCATGACCCGGTTGGTGCCACCGTGGTCCGGCCGTCGGATGCCCCGTGACGGGCACGCTGATGCTTCTGCGGCATGGGGAGAGCACCGCGAACGAAGCCGGCACTTTCACCGGGCTCCTCGACGTCCCGCTCACGCCTCACGGTGAAGAGCAAGCGGCAGCGGCGGGGCAGCTTCTTCGGTCGAAGCACATCACGCCGGACGTCGTGGTCACCTCCACATTGCGCCGAGCCGTCCGCACCGCCGAACTGGTCTGCGACGCCCTCGGGACACAGATGCCCACAGAAGCGGTGTGGCAGTTCAACGAACGCAACTACGGTGCTCTGACCGGGATGACGAAGACCGACGCCCGTCGGATGCTCGGTGACGACAAGTACTTGCGGCTCCGCAGGTCCCGTACCGGCGCGCCGCCACCGATGTCGCTGCAGCTGTGGGAGGAACTGCGGTCAAGTTCCGCGCTGCGCGGCCTGCCCGACGGCGCTCTCCGACGCACCGAGGCCCTCTCGGACGTCATCGAGCGGGTCCGCCCCGTCCTGCACGACCGGCTCCTGCCGATGCTGCGGGCAGGGCGGAGCGTCCTCGTCGTCGCGCACGGGAACTCGCTCCGTGCGTTGTGCGCATGCATTGGCGACCTCACCGGCCCGGAGCTCGAGCAGCTGAACCTGCCGACCGGGCAACCCGTGCAGTACCACCTCGCCCCGACGGGTGCTCTCGTCCCGCGGGGTGGGGCGTTCCTGGATCCGACAGCAGCACAGCACGCCGCGGCGTTGGTCGCGGCAGAAGGCGGAACATGACCACCCGAACGGACACCCCGATGCCCGACGACCAGCTCCCCTCCGACCCGGACGTCGACGTCTCCGACCCCGCAGCGACCATGCGGCCGGTGCATCTGCGGTGGCGGTACGTCGGCCTCGTCGCAGTCGGTGGGGCCGCTGGTACTGCCCTCCGTGACGTCATCAGCATCGTGCTTCCTGCCGATGGCGGGGTGAGTTGGTCGATCTTCTGGATCAACATCACCGGCGCGTTGGCCCTCGGTGTGCTGTTGGAAGCGCTCGCGCACCGCGGGCCCGATGCCGGCCGCCGGAGGGTGCTGCGGCTGCTCCTCGGGACCGGGGTCCTCGGCGGGTTCACCACCTACAGCACCCTCGCCGAGTCCACCGCCGCCCTGTTCCTCGACGGGCACGGACTCGCCGGCACCGGGTACGCGCTCCTGACCGTCCTGTCCGGCGCGATCGCGACCGCCTGCGGTCTCGTCGTCGCCGGCTGGTTCCGACCCCGAACGGAGGACGCATGAACGCCGCGCTCATCCTCGCCGTCGCCGTCGCCGGCGGTGCCGGCGCTGCCGGCCGGTTCCTCCTCGACGGGGTGATCAACACCGGCCGGGAGTTCCGGCTCCCCGTCGGCACGTTGACGATCAACGTAACCGGGTCGCTGCTGCTGGGGATCATCGTCGGTGCCGCCACCCACCTCGGTGCGGTGCCGGTCGCGGTCCTCGGCACCGGGGTGATGGGCGGCTACACCACGTTCAGCACCGCCAGCTTCGAAACCGTCCGCCTCGCCCGCAGCGGCCGGATCACCGCCGCCGCGATCAACGTTCTCGGGATGCTCGTCGTCTCCGTCGCCGCCGCGACCGCCGGCATTCTCCTCGGCGGCACCCTGTGACCACCCCGCCCACTGACCACACACCCGCTCCAGAACCGGAGGCGCTGATGCTGTTCGACGTCACGATCGAGATTCCCCGCGGCAGCGGCAACAAGTACGAAGTCGACCACACCACCGGCCGGATCCGGCTCGACCGGGCGGTGTTCACCAGCATGGTGTTCCCCCAGGACTACGGCTCCATCGACAACACCCTCGGCGAGGACGGCGACCCCCTCGACGCCCTCGTGCTCCTACCCCGTCCCACGTTCCCTGGCGTCGTCATCACGGTCCGGCCGGTCGGGATGCTGCGCATGGTCGACGAGAACGGCGGCGACGACAAGATCCTCACCGTCCCCGCTGGCGACGACCGCTTCGCGCAGCTGCAGGACATCACCGATGTGCCGGAGCCCACGCTGGCGGAGATCGAGCACTTCTTCGCCCACTACAAGGAGATCGAGCACGGTAAGCACGTCACCACCAACGGGTGGGCCGACCGTGCTGCTGCCGAAGCCGTCATCCGCACCGCACAGGAAGCCCACACCCGACACCCGTGACCCACGGGTCCACAGACTGCCGCGGGGAGGCACTGGCGCTGAGTGATCGCCAGGAGGTCGTCCCTCCGCCTCCCCGCGGCTTCCCCGCAACCACCCGCCAGCTCGACGCATGACCCGAACCGAAGGAGCGTCACCATGAACGACTACATCAGCGGCATCCACCACCACGGAGCACATCAGGGCGAGTACGTCACCCACCACGACCACCCCGTCACCATCGACGCCGTCCACGGCGCCCGCATCCTCGACTCCCGCGGCCACCCGACCGTTCGCGTCTCCCTCGAGCTCGACGACGGCCGCACCGTCACCGGGGACGCCCCCGCGGGCGCATCCACCGGCGCCCACGAAGCCGTCGAGCTCCGCGACGGCGGTTCCAAGTTCGGCGGCCGCGACGTTACTCAGGCGCTCCACCTGATCAACACCGACATCTCAGGGCTCCTCACTGGCCGGTCATGGTCTTCGATCGGGCGGATCGACGCCGCCCTCGCCGAACTCGACGGCACCACCGGGTACCGCCGGCTCGGCGCGAACAGCGTCGTCGCTACCTCGATCGCCGCATCCCGGGCCCTCGCCCACGCCGCGGACCTCCCGCTCTGGCAGTGGATCGCCGAGATCACCGGCTCGACGCCGCGCCTACCGGTCCCGCACTTCAACGTCCTCAACGGCGGCGCGCACGCAGCGAACGCCCTGGACTTCCAGGAGTTCATGATCGCCCCCGTCGATGCCGACTCGATGGCCGACGCCGTCCGCATCGGCGCGGACGTCTACCACGCGCTCGCGGCCCTGGTGCGGGACCGGTTCGGCAGCCTCGGCCTCGGCGACGAGGGTGGCTTCGCACCGTCAATTGCCGCCCCCGAGGAAGCGCTCGACCTGCTCGTCGCCGCGATCCGTGCCGCCGGCTACGAGCCGGGCGTCGATCAGGTGGCGATCGCCCTCGACCCGGCCGCGAACGAGTTCTCCCAGGGCGCCGGCTCCTATCGGATGCTTGACGACAGCCTCGACCGGGACGGGCTGGTCGACTACTACCGGCACCTGGTCGACGCGTATCCGATCCGGAGCGTCGAAGACGGGTTCGCGGAAGACGACCATGAGGGGTTCCGCCGCATGCAGGCAGCGCTCGGAGACCGGATCCAGATCGTCGGCGACGACCTCTACGTCACCGACCCGCAACGGATCCGCGACGGCGGCGAACAGCAGCTGACGAACGCGGCACTGATCAAGCCGAACCAGATCGGCACCGTCTCCCAGACCCTCGGCGCGATCGCCACCGCCACCAGCGTCGGGATGGCCAGCATGGTGTCGCACCGTTCCGGGGAGACCACGGACACGTTCATCGCGGACCTCGTTGTCGGGACCGGCACCGGGCAGATCAAGTCCGGCGCACCCGCCCGCGGGGAACGCGTCGCGAAGTACAACCGGCTCATCGAAATCGCCGAACAGCACCCGGAGCTGCCCTACGGACTGATCTGACCACCGGCGCTCGAGCTGCGGGCGGTGTCTAGGAACGCCGTCACAGCGGGCCCCGGGCGGCCCGTCCAGATTGCGCGCAGCGGCCGGATCAGTGGCGGGCCGAGTAGCGGCACTCGGACGAGGGCACCGTCGGCGAGGTCGGTGTCGACGGTGCGGAGACTCATCACCGCCGGCGCGATGCCGGCCCGCGCGTTGGCGCGGATGATGCCGGTCGTCTCCAGCACGGCCGCTGGGGCGACCAGGCGGAGCCCAGCACGGTCGAGCCACGCTTCGACCGTGGCGCGGGTGCCGGACCCTTCCTCGCGGAGCAGCAGTGGCGTCTCCGCGAGGTCATCCGCGGTGATGCCTGAAGCGCTTGCCCACGGGTGGTGCGGGGCGACGACGACCACGAGTTCGTCCTCGTCGACCACCAGCGAGGACAGGTCAGGTGGCGCAGCAGGTGTCTCCGTGAATCCGACGTCGGCAGCGCCGGAACGGACGAGGTCGGTCACGTCGGCGGAGTTCCCCGCGATCAAGCGCACCGACGCATCCGGCGCGGCAGCACGGTGGGTGAGCAACCACCCGGGGAGCAGGAGTTCGGCGATCGTCTGCGACGCTGCAACGACGAGGGATCCCGCGGGTTCTCGAAGCGCGGCGACGCCTGCTTCGAGCCGCCGGGATGCCTCCAGCACCGGGACGGCCAGACCGAGCACCACTCGGCCGGCGTCGGTCAGCGCGGTCCCTGATGCCGTCCGGTGCGCCAGCGGCTGACCGATTGCCTGTTCCGCGGCACGCAAGCGTGCCGACACCGCCTGCTGTGTCACCCCCAACACGTCGGCCGCGCGGGTCAACGAACCGGTCTCCGCGACGCGGACGAGGACCTCGAGGGTGTCGAGGTCCAGAGTCCGGTCCGTCAGCCGCCGCAGTGCCACAAGCAGCCATTGTGCCCTGCCAACGAGTTCGCCGTTCCCGAACCATGGGGCACACGCGCACGATGGGTGCATGTCCGCTCACCTCGCCCACGCACCCACGACGTCCGAGCATGGTGTGCGCGACCGGCGGTTGTTCCGAGAGTTGGAACGGCCGGGCCTGATCGTGTCGAACCTGACTCCGAACTGGTTCGCGTCGATCATGGGCACCGGGATCGTCGCCGTCGCGGCAGCGTCGCTGCCGCTGCAGTTCCCGGGGCTCCGGACTGCGGCGACGGTCGTCTGGGCGATCGCGGCGGTCCTGCTCGTCGCCCTCACCATCGCGACGGTCCTGCACTGGATCCGCTACCGGAGCACAGCGGCAAAGCACCACCTGCACCCGGTGATCTCGCACTTCTACGGGGCACCGCCGATGGCGTTCCTCACCGTCGGCGCCGGAACGATCCTCCTCGGCAAGGACTGGATCGGCCTCCCCGCCGCTGTCACCATCGACTGGGTCCTCTGGACCGTCGGCACCGTCGGCGGACTGCTCACTGCGGTCCTCGTGCCGTACCTGGCGTTCACCCGCCACGAGAACGGACCCGACTCCGCGTTCGGCGGTTGGCTGATGCCGATCGTCCCGCCGATGGTGTCGGCCTCCACCGGCGCACTCCTGCTGCCGTACGCGCCCGCCGGGCAAGCACGCGAGACCCTCCTGTGGTCCTGCTACGGCTTCTTCGGCCTCAGCCTCATCACGTCCCTGGTCGTGATCACGTTGATCTGGAACCGGCTCGCGCAGCACAAGGTCGGTGCCGCAGGCATGGTCCCGACTTTGTGGATCGTGCTCGGACCGGTCGGGCAGTCGATCACCGCAGTGAACCTCCTCGCCTCGAACGCCCCCACCGTCGTCGACGCCTCCACCGCCCACGCACTGCTGGTCGTGGCGTTGGTGTACGGGTTCGCGATGCTCGGCTTCGCGCTGCTGTGGACCGTCATCGCCCTTGCCATCACCATCCGGACCGCCCGCGAGCACCTGCCGTTCAGCCTGACGTGGTGGTCGTTCACGTTCCCCGTCGGGACCTGCGTCACCGGCCTGAACGGCCTGGCCCTGCACTCCGGACTCACTGTCGTCGCCGTGCTCGCGGTCGTCTACTACGCCGGCCTCGTCGCCGCATGGATCACCGTCGCCGTCCGCACGTTCCACGGCTCCGTCATCCGCGGCACACTCCTCGCACCACCACAGCCGGCGTGAGCACGCCGGACGAATTCGCGGATGAGGTCGCGGACGTTCGATCGCTGAACGCCCTCGCGGAGACATGGCGCACCGCACCCGACGGTGCGCGGCGCTTCGTCCCGAGTTTCGACCCACGATCCGGCGGCACGTCCAGCCGAGTGCTGGTCCTCATGCAGTCACCCGGCCCCCAGACGATCGCCGCAGCGCACGCGGCGGTCTGCAGCGAGGACAACCCGGGGCCGACCGCGGCCGCGTATCGCGCAGCCCGCATCGAGTCCGGACTCGCACGCAAGGAGTACCTTCGCTGGAACCTCATCCCGTGGGAGCTCCCCGGGCGCATACGACCTGCGGACATCGACGAGGGACGACATGCCCTGAGCGTTCTCCTCAAGGCGCTCCCCTCCGTCGAAGCGATTGTCACGTACGGGAGCATCGCTCTCGACGGAGTCATGCGGTACCTCACCTTGGACGAGCACGCCCGACTCGTCCCCGTCATCGCGGCACCACACCCCTCGCCCGCCAACGGCCGCCACCGCTCGGAACAACACCGACGTTCCGTTCAGGCACTCCGACTCGCCGCACGGATGCGTCGAATGTAGCGAGGCTTCAGCTGCCTCCACTGGCAAGGCACGAGTGACCGATAGCCGGTCGTCGACCGGCCGGCTGCGGACCGCCGCTCGATCGAGGGTTCGAGTGTCGCATATAGATGGTCCGCTTTGATTCTCTCAAGGCTGCCCCATACGAACGCTTCTGGCCGGCGGGCGCAGCGCGTCTGCTCGGCATTCAGAGGCCGAGGTCGTAGCGGCGCAGCGACGGACTCCAGGCGCCCGCGGACTCCTTTGATCGCGGGGCTCCCGTCGTGGCTGGTTCAATCTGTGCGGAGGAGAAGCCGATTGCTGTGTCGTCGAGGTCAGGCCTGTCGGCGCGGTCACTCCGAGTGGTTCGTTGTCGTGCTGAGGCGCCTTTTCGTCGCCCGACGGTCGCCAACCGAGGCCTGGTCGACTGAGGTGACGCGTCACGGGCTCGAGGCGACGTGCCACACCCCGTCGTTGGTCTCAACGAGTCCCGGCACGGGCGCGGGGTCCGCGGTTCGGCAGTTGTCGCACGAGACGCCGGCGCAATCTGGGGCGCCCACAGTCGTGGGTGACACTTCCGATGCTTGAAGCGTGCTGTCGTACGGGCCTGTCACGAAGGAAGATGGTGGATGAGGTCGTAGTGGACGTCGGTGCGGAAGTGGATTCGGCTGCGGAGCTGGTTGGCGAGGTCAGTTTCGTGGTAGCCGCGCATGAGAGTGGCTACGGTGATGGTGTCGTCGGTGATGCCGCCGGCGGAGAAGTTCGACGTCGCGAAGATGGTCTCGTCCTCGGGGACAGCGACGGTGAACTTCGGTCGCGCCCTCCCATCCCTTGGTGGGACGGCGGGCGTGAATCCCAGCGCGGCCATGTCGGGCATGTTGCGGGTGAACGCCACCCGTGTTCGTCCGGTTCCGACGTCGTCTTTCCGGCCGAGATACGAAAGGCCAGGGAACGGGGTCATCGCCGCCCAGGCGCCGGAGACGAGTGCGCCGGCGTCGATGAGGAGGCGCGCTTGTTCTTTGACGGTACCGGGGTGGTGCCAGCTGGTGGCGGTACCACCGGGCCCGTTGTAGGTCATCGCCCAGTCGGCGAGGGCGAACATGTCGACCGCTTCCCATCCGATGTCGACGTGCCGAACGGTGTCGCCGAGAACGCTGAGCGCGTCACCGACCCGTCCAACGCTCATCCCCGTGTGGGCCGCGATCTGATCGATACGGCCGCTGGCAACAGGGAGGGTGCGTGCGACGGCGAACACCGCGTACCGGTCACTTCGGAGCTCTTGGAACGCAGGCTCTCCGGCGATCTGCCGGCCGTCCTCCCATACCTGGGAGCCGTCAACGAGCAGCACGTTCGGTGCGGACCGCGCTACTTCGACGAAGGTGCGGCGGTTGACGTACGCCGGTGTCGGCACGAGCAGCAGTTCTGGCTCGTCGTCGAGACTCAGGCCGGGTTGGCGGCGGGGGGATGCGGCTGGTGCGACGCGGGCGCGGCGGCCGTCGGCGAGGCGGATTGTGTCGTGGGTCTCGATCGTGGCGGGCAGGCCCGCGCGTTCGAGGGCGACGAGTTCGCGCGTGATGTCGACCGGCCACGTGGACCAATCCCGCAAGTCGAGGATGTCGGTACGTTGCCGGGCTTGAGACCACCATTCGTCGCTGGCGCTGTGCATCAGATTCCCTTCGAGATCGGATCTGCCGTGCCGGCGACTGTCTCGGATGGAGACCGGCGGGGCTACCTGCGATATGTGCGGAGGTAGCGAGGTCATCGACAACATGCCTCGAGTGACCCCTCGAGGCGAGTCAGCATTCACAACCACGGAGGTCACATCAGATGGCACCCCGGTTCGCGACTTGCGGCGCTCCCAAAGCCCGTCCTGTCCGCGCATAGGAACGGCGCCGCCGATGTCCGGCCGGCTTCAAGAGAGGAACGACCATGATGATTTCCGCCGGAACCGTTGTCGCTGCGAGCAAGGACCATGGGGGAACGAGCAGGACGTTCGTACCCGGAGGGTGTCGTGGCGTCGTCACCAAGGGTGGCGGTTGGCCTCTCCAGGTGCGTTGGGAAGGTCTCGCGTGCGCACAGCCCGCATACCGTGACGAGATCATCTGACGAAGGCCGAGCTCGTGGCGGTCGGCTGACATCGCTCGGCCGACCCCCACCCTCACGCGGCCTGCGACCGGTTCAGCGCGGCGCCGAGGCGTCGCCCGTTGGCGTTGTCGGCTTCGATCGACGCGGAGAAGTCGGCGACCCAGTTCTCGCCGTCCTCGCGGGGCATCCGCATCTCGTTCCCGACGTAGAACGTCGAGTCCGGCAGCGGAACGATGTTGATGATGTAGTAGAGGGACTGTCGAGGGCATCCGATTTCATCAGCGAGCCACCCCAGGCCCACTGTCGCTCGCGATGCCTGTCGGCGCCTTGGGAACGGGCGTCGTCGGCGGCTGCGCTGCTCCTCGGCAAAGGTGCGTGCGTCTTCGATGGGCATCTGGATGGATCGCCCGATCCGTCGCGCGGATGCAGGCAGCGCGCCCTCTGCACTCAGGGCCCACACCCGGCGCAGTGACACGTTCAACTGAGCGGCGAGCCACTCGAGCCCGACTGTCTCGACATCCGGCGGGAACGGTTCGGTGTTCTGTCCGAAGAAGCGCTGCTTGTCCGCACGCCGTTCTGCGATGAGCACGTCGGCGTCAGCGCGAGGGATCCAGAACTTTCCGTCGACCTTGGATGCAGACTCGGGGAGCATGCCCTTGGCGCTCCAGGCGTAAACGGTGCCGAGGGTGACGTCAGCCGCCGCAGCGAGCTCTCGGAGTGACATGGCGCCGTTGCCGGCGGGCTGATTGGTGGGGGACATGTGTTCGCTTCCTCGTGGTGGACGGACAGGCTGTTTGCTGTCCACCCACCTCTATGCGGCGAAAATGTCGGAGTGACCGAGACGGGCTGAGTTGACCTGTGTTTCGGTCCAGTCCAGCGACGGCGAGGCCGGTGTGTCATAGCCGCCGTCCTCAGGGAGGAACCGGGCTGATGGCCCTTGTCGTCGGGGCTCCTGACATGCACCCAGGGTGCCCGGATCGTCGTTCCTGGCGGATAGTGCTTGCCCGTGATGAGCCCTGGAAGTGTCAGAAAAGTCGGTCTGAACTGGGGAAACCTCTCGTGGCTTCCGTGCATGACCGTTGCGGGGAGGTACAGCTATAGACCTTTTAGGGGGTATATAGGTGTGGGGATCTAGGGCCGATCTACTTCTTCTTCTTCTTCTTTGTATCCTCTATACATAAGTCTTCAAGTCAAAGGGCCCTCTACCCCTTCCGATCGGCTTGCCACCGGCGATCTGCGGTGACTTGACGATCCCGTCCACCCGTCGAGCACCGGCAAGTCACCGCTTGCTCGATGACGGCCGGATCGCGCCGGCCCTCGAGAAAGTCGCGTCAACGCCGCGGTTCGCCGCATAGAAGCGTTCGTGATGAACTCAGCCCCCGCCGCGCATTCGGACCTTCGACGCACGGACGCACCGCGTGCGGATGATCAGCACCAGCCCGAATGCTGTCGTCGTTCCGTCCGTACGCACGCATGTCGTGCAATCCGCGCATACATCTCTCGTGAACGGATCAGGATCGACCGGGGCGCCACGCGCGATCACTCCGGCAGCTGTGGACCTCGCATGAGCGGCTACCCCGAGGCCAAGCAGCACCTCGCGGCGGAGACGCTCTCCGTGCTGCAAGCGGGCGGCGGTACGTGGCGAGCCATCTCGTGGGGGCGCCTGCGTTCGACTGTCGATGCGCATTCGTCGTCGCCGACCACCGGCGAGCCGATGCTCATCGAGTACCGCAGTGGGCCCGAGGACGACGCGGAGGTCCGCGTTCGTGCGCAGGTCCTCACGCTTGGTCCCGGCGTCGGGTTGATAGTCGAGCTCGTCACCCCGCAGGAAGGCGCTAGGGAGTACGCGCGCGTTGCGAAGCGAGATGCGCCCGACGAGGTCCGCCGCGTCCACATCCGCGCTGGTTGGACCGCGGTGGTGCGGGCAGGCGAGATCTTCTCACCCGCTGAGGCGACCGCTCTCCTCGGCTGGGCAATGCCGGAAGACGGCCGCCTGCTCGATGCGCTGTGGTCGCTGCAACAACCGCTCGACTACCTCGCCGACATTCGCGCAGGACGGCGTCGGCCGCCGTCGTGACCATCGAGCCGTCGGCCCACACCCTCGTCCACATCAGCGGAGACTGGATGCTGTTCGATGACCCGCGAGCCGCGCTGGCTCAACTGCTCCCGGGCGCCTCGAATCGCGCCGAGCTGATGATTGCCGTCGCACAGAGAGCACAGCACGCCGAACTGGAACACTGGGAGCGCGTGCATCGCCGTCAGGGCACCGCGTCGATGACGGTTGAGGAGCTGGCCATCTACACGGCACCGAAGGGCGAGCGATTCGAATCCGACCTCCCGGAGCAGTGGGTCGGAAAACCGGCCCTCTACCTCACCGTCATGCAGCTGCACGGTGCGCCGTTACCGCTGGGTTCGGTAGAGCGGGTGGGGCCGAGCGACGGGCAGATGCTTCTGATGTTGGAGCGCGCTGGCATTCTCGACGTGATGTGAGCGCGCGAAGAAGCCCTCAATGCGAACTCGCATCGAGGGCCTCTGGGGAACCCGGTGGTCAGCTCAGAACGGAGAAGCAGAGCCCGAGGTCGGCCTGGCGGAGAACTCTCGCGGCCCGCTCTCCCCACGCCAGGAACATCGACCCCGCGCCAGGCGACCCCTGTGGCCGGCCCGTCCGGCCGTTGATGAACTTGATGCGGCCAGCGGTGAAGCAGACGACGTCGGCCGAAGCCATCGCCTTGTGCGCCCACTTGGTGTCCGTGCGTGCGAAGACGAGTGCGATGCCATCGCCGTGTGCAGCCAGCTTCTCGAGCCATGCGTCCGTGTCGTCGTAAGGCGGGTTTACCCAGCACATGCCGTGCCACGGGGAGGTCAGCCCGTCATCGTTGATGGTGAAGCAGTTCACGGCCGGAACGTTCGAGAGCGCGGAACCGGGGGAGCAGGGGTCCAGGTCGAAATCGACGCCCAGAGCGTCGAACACGGCGGCCGGGGTGTACCACTCGATGTTCGGGTTGTTCGGGCCCGACTCGTGGGTGAAACCGCGGCCTCGACGAGAAGGGGCGGTCTGGCCGTTCAACGTCTGAGCGCTGCGGGCCTTGATGGTGTGGGTGTTTGCGTTGGTCATGCACGCCCTATGCATGACCCGACGCCGCGGGGGCCTTGTTCGAGGAAAGCCCAGGTCAAGTCGGGTATCGTCGAGCACCCGGCGCAGCTGACTCGTCGCGCGGACCCTCGCCGCCTACAGTGCCGACGCCGCGAGTCCTGGTGTGTGCGGTGGAGCTTCCGCGTGTCGGTGTGATGTTGGTGAAGACGCGGAGGCGGTGGCAACTAACCGCAAAGAACCGGACTTTGAACAGCTGCGATGGTTGCGGTTACTTGCCTACCGGTCTGGCAGCGTCCAGGGATAAGGACATTTACACCGTGGATGTCGTCGGTTCGATCCCGGCAGGGCCCACAGGCAGGGCCCACAGGCAGGGCCCACCCCACACGCACTCCCTCGCCCGGACGACGTTCCGCGGGATGGCCGGCGCGACCGCGTCGGTCGGGGACCGCACGGCAGCACCACTCGCCTGGCACCGGGCCACCCGGTCGGTCGCCGCCGCGTTCCTCGTGCTCTGGTCGCCGCCGGTCGAGACCGTGCACCCGGCCCTGCGGTACCCACGGAACGCCCGCGTGCGCGCTGCCGTGGACCACGTCCACGCGAACGCCGCGCACCCGTTGACCGTCGCGGAGATCGCGGCCGCGGCGGGGATGAGCACCCGCAGCACGCAGGAGGCCTTCCAGCGGGTGCTCGGTGTCACGCCGATGCAGTACGTGCAGCAGCACCGGACGGAACGTGTCCGAGCGGACCTCCTCGAAGCCGATCCGGCCACGACGACCGTCGCTCAGGTCGCCCGACGATGGGGGTACCTGCACGTCGGCAGGTTCTCGGGCGCCCACCGCGCCCGGTTCGGCGAGTTCCCGAGGGACACGCTCCACCGGTGAGCGGTCGGTCGGCCTCCTCAGCGCCGCGCGCGCAGCGTCTCGCTCGGCAGCTCGCCGAACCGCTTCGCGTAGGCGGACGAGAACCGCCCGGCGTGCGCGAAGCCCCACTGCCGTGCGACCCCGGCGACGGTGGTCTCGCCGACCGAGTGGTACCGGAGTTCGGTCCGCACCCGGTCGAACCGGATCCCGCGGAGCATCGCGTTCGGCGACATCCCGACCTGGCGCTGGAAGCCCTGCTGGAGTCCGCGGACGCTCAGTCCGACGTGTTCGGCGACGTCCGTGGTGGTGATCGGTGTGTCGGCGTTGGCGTGCATGTACTCGATCGCCTGCTGCACCCGCCCCCGAGCGCCGACCGGCACCGGCGCGGCTGGCGCGAGCGTCGTGTGCGGGAAAGTCCGGAGCATCGCGACCGCGGTCCGTCGCGCGGCCTCGGCCATCGCGAGCGGGCTCAGCGGCGTGCTGCCGAGCACGACCTGCGCGGTCTCCCGCAGTTCGGCGTTCCACGCTCGGACGTCCTGCCGACGGGGGAGCGCGGCGTGGTCGAACACGAGCGGCGCCGGTTCCGTCCCGTGCAGCTCGGCCGCGGTGCGCTCGAGGGTGCGTCGGTCGAACTGCACGACGTTCTGCCGGACGTCGGCGAGGTCGAAGCGGTACGGGCGCTCGCTCGGGAACACCACCGGTCGCCCGGGCGCGAGCGCGACCTCGTCGCGGTCGATGTCCAGGAAGCCGCCGCCGTCGCTGACCCACGACACGAAGTAGTGGCTCGTCGCGTCGACCTCGCCGGCCATCCGACCGTCGAACCGCTTCGAGTCCAGGGACAGGGTGTCGTCACCGACGGACCGGAACCGGTACCCGAAGTCCCGCTCGGTCCGTTCGGGCAGGAACCCGGACGCACCGTACGCCGACTCGAACATCGCACGGGCCGCGTCGAGGTCGTCACCGGAGGCCTCGACGACGTGACGGACGTCGGGCCCAGCGGTGCTCATGACCCGATGCTGCCACGTCCGGCTGGGTAGCGCGCGTGCGCCGCGGTCAGGAGAGTGTCTCGAGGGGGTTCCGCGCGAGCTTCTCGACGACACCGCCGTCGACCAGGCGTCGCGCCGCGGTGTCGGGCTTCCGCGCGGCCTGGTCGACCACGCACGCGCCGAACTCCGCCGCGAGCGAGCCGCGTGGGTGCACCGCCAGGACCTCGCGCAGGTACGGCTCCGGGAGCAGGTCGGCTCCCGCTCCCGAGACGTCGAGGCCGGTCGCCCGTTCGAGCAGGTGCCCCTCGAGGTCGAGACCCACGTCGACGCTCGGCCAGTTGTGGCGGACGACGACGTCCAGCACACGCTGCTGCCGCTCCATCGTCCACCCGGCTCCGGTCGTCAGGGCGACGGCGACGTGCCCGCCGGCGTGCTCGTAGGACACCGTGTGGGCGTCGAACTCGGTGACGGTCCCGATGTCGTGCAGGAGCGCCGCGACCCAGAGCAGCTCGTGGTCGACGCCGGTCAGCCCGTCGAGCGCCGCGAAGCCGGCCGCCCAGTACCAGGACCGGACCGCGTGCGCGGTGATCGCGGGCGACTGGTAGCGCTCGGCGAGCGAGACGGCCGCACGGGCAGCGGCGGTGTCCGGAGCCGGGAAGTCCTCGATGTGCACACCGGATCATGGCACGCGCACGTCGGCCACGCGCCGTCGACCCGGCCCCGTGGCGGACGGGAGGCCCGTCGCCAGCCCGCCACGCGCCTCCCGTCCGGTGCCCCGTCCGTCTCCGTCGGGGTCGCCCCGCGGTCAGCCCGCGGCGACCGCTCACCGGTCCGGCTGGGTCGCGTCGGTCGGGCGAGGGCCCTCGTCGGCGGTGTGGTCGGGCGAGACCGGGTCCTCGACGAGGCGGACGGTCACGCTGACCAGGTCCGCCGTCGTGGTCGTGTCGCTGTCGAGCAGGTCGCGGACGCACTCACCGACCGCGCGGAGCGTCTCCGCGGCGGGTCGGCCGCCGTCGACGCTGATGCCCGTGACGACGTGCACCCGGCCGCCGTGCCGGTCGACGTCGACCAGGACGTCCGGGTCGTGCAGGCGGAGCGGCGCAGGGGTCACCGCGTCGACGACGGTCTCGGCGACGGCGGCGACCGGGCGCGGCGGGTAGACGCCGGTGACGCCGGGGACGCGGCGGATGCCGTCGGTCAGCGAGCGGGAGATCGCCTCGTCGTCCATGTCGTGGTCCTCGCTCCCGTGGGTGGTCTCGGCTGCTGGTCTGATCGGTGGTCGGGCGGGTAATGGTCAGTGGTCGGCGGCTGGTGGTCGGTCGGGTCGTGCTCAGGGCAGGTAGACGTCGTCGAAGTGGACGTCGACGGCCGCGACGCGCAGCTCGGTGTGCCGCTCGACGGCCTCGGCGACGGTCCGGCGGAGCCGCTCGGCGGTGTCGAGCGCCGATCCGCCGCAGACGAGGCCCGCGGTGACGTCGATGCTGACCGTCGCCCCTGGCTGCTCCACGTCGCCGCGGAGCACGCACCGACCCATGACGACGCCGCCCATGGTGTCGCCGGCGCGACGGACGAGCCCGCGGACGGCCGCCTCGGTCACCGCCAGGCGGAGCCGCGGGTCGGGGTGGGCGACCGGGACGTCACGGCCGGGCCGGACCTCGGCGCGGATCGCCTCGAGCAGTCGGTCGACCCAGGCGGTCTCCCGGTCGGGCTCGGCGTCGGCACGCTGTCCGAGGGCTTCGAGGGACAGCTCGCGGAGGCGCTGCATGTTCGTCATCGCGAGACGGCACGCCGCCGAGCCCTCGATGGTCGGGTCGACGGGCGTCCGGCCACGGTCGAGGTAGTCCGCGAGCTCCTCGATGGTGTGGCCGTCGAGGTCGTCCTCGGGCAGGGGGAGGTCGTCGGTCGTCATCGCCATCCCTCCATCTCCGCGGAGAGGAACCGTCGTGCCCGGGCGAGCAGACCCCGCACGGTCGACGCCGGGAGCTCGAGTTCCTCGGCGATCTGCTGGTAGCTGTAGCCGGCGGTCTCGCGGAGGAGCCAGCACCGCCGCTGGTCGACCGGCATCCGGTCCAGCGCAGCCCACATCGCGTCGAGCTGCATCCGTGTCTCGACGGTACGCTCCGGCGCCTGCGACGGATCGGCCGC
Organism: Curtobacterium subtropicum; assembly: GCF_030362975.1. Lineage (NCBI taxonomy): Bacteria > Bacillati > Actinomycetota > Actinomycetes > Micrococcales > Microbacteriaceae > Curtobacterium > Curtobacterium subtropicum. Next base: position 2,622 of record NZ_JAUCMM010000004.1, on the reverse strand, counting down.
CCCGTCGTGGTCGTCCAGGTCGTCGTGGTGTCGTCGTCGCCGGAGCCGGTCGAGGGCCCGACGCGTGACGATCTGCATCATCCAGGGTCGGAAGCGCTCGGCGTCCTCGAGGTCGGCGAGCTTCCGCCAACCGGTCAGGAACGCCTCCTGCACGACGTCGTCGGACTCGACGTTCGAGCCGAGGACCTGCTCCGCGTAGACCCGCATCAGCGGTCCGTGCCGTCGGGCGAGCACCTCGAACGCCAGGACGTCCCCGTCGGCCGCGCGGGCGACGAGCGTCGCGTCGGACGCGCGCTGCAGCGAGGTCCCGTCGCTCATCCCCGCCTTCCGTCCGACCCGGGCCGGTCGCTCGACCGGTCCCCTCCGAGCATGCACCGCCCGCGCACGCCGCGCCCGAGCGCGGACCGGTCGGTCACTTCGTGACACATCGGCCCCTGGCGTCGTCCCACTGGTGAGATGCACGACGACACCACAGCGACGCCCCTGCCCGAGACCGATCCCGCGACGGTGCCGGAGGTGCCCACCGACCCGGCGCCGCAATCGCCGGTCGTCGGCCCGGACCGTCCCGCGCGGGACCTCTGCATGAGCGTCTTCGACCGGTGGCGGTGCGGCCTGGAGGACGGGCACGCGGGTCTGCACACCGCGGTCGAGGTCGGTGCGACCACGTCCTGGAACGACGCCGTCTCCGGACGGATGCTCCGGGACCTCTGAGCGGTGCTCGGCACGACGGTCACTCGGCCGTGAAGAAGTCGCGGTAGGCGGGATCGGCCGGGACGTTCTCGAGCAGGCGCGTGTGCACGAGCGAGGCGATCTCGTCCGGGTGGCGCAGCCCGCGCTGGTGCCACTCCCGGGGTTCGTCGTGCAGGTCGGAGAGTCTCGGTCGCACCCGTCGCACCTCTCCGTCGTCCTCGTCGGCCGTCCACGCTCGGTCTGCGAGCTCGAGCCGCCGCCCGGTCGGACGACCCCGCCCACACTGCACGCGCTCGGGAGCGCCCGGCGGGACCGGTCGTCTTCCGGACGCGGACCGGCCGGTCGTCCGGTTTGCGCGCACCCCGCCCTGCTCAGCGCGCGGCCCGACCTGCTGAGCACGCGCGACCGGGCTGCTGGGCGCGCGACCGGGGCCTTCCGCCCGGCCCCGGCGGTCTGCGATCATCGTGCCGAAGCGGACGCCGGGGTCCGCGCGACCCGAAGGAGCGACCGTGTCCGTCCACCTGAACCCCTACATCGGCTTCCGCGACCAGGCGCGCCAGGCGCTCGACTTCTGGCACGGGGTCCTCGGCGGCGAGCTGAGGACGATGACCTTCGCGGAGGGCGGCATGGTCCAGGACCCGGCGGACGCCGAGAAGATCATGCACGGTCAGATCGAGACCACCGGGGGCCTGCTGCTGATGGCGTCGGACTCGCCGGCGAGCATGCCGACTCCGACCGAGAGCAACGTGTCCGTGTCGCTCAGCGGCGACGACGAGGACCTGCTCACCGGGTACTGGGAGGGACTGGCCGACGGGGCGACGGTGATCGAGCCGCTGACGAAGGCGCCCTGGGGCGACACCTTCGGGATGCTGACGGACCGCTTCGGCGTCACCTGGCTCGTGAACATCAGCGGCGCGGCGGCCTGACCCGGTCCGGGCGCTGCCGGTGCGAGACGCCGGCGTCAGCGCGGCACGCCCTCGTCCCCGCGAGACGCAGCCGGATGCGGCGGCGTCTCGCGGACGGGGCGGCGTCTCGCGGTTGCGGCGGCGTCGCCCCGGAACGGCGGCGACTCGTTCGACCTGCGCCACGGGGCTGGGTCAGCTGCTGCGCGCCGCGTCCCGCTCGTGACGATCGATCGCCGCGCGCCACAGGACGAGGGCGGCAGCGATCGCCAGGGCTGACAGGTGCCAGCCGAGACTCTCCGGAGCCGACACCAAGCCTGCCGTGGGGTTAGCGAGATCGGTGGCGGTGACGGAGAAGACCCCGGGTGCGCGGATGACCAGCGGCGGGTCGTCTGCTCCCGCCCCGAGTGCGGCGAGCGTTGTTGCGCCCGTCAGCGCGTTCACAGCCGCGAGTTCGAGCGCGACGAGCACCGCAGCCTCGCCGGCGAGGACGGCGCCCACGACCCGGACCACCGACCGCCACGGCCCCGCCGCTCGTCGCTGGGTCGTGTCCGAGACGAAGCGGGCACCGTCCGGCCTGCTCGGCAGCAGCGTCCAGACGAGGACGACGAGGTTGACCAGGGGGACGAGCTCGAGCAGCGCCCACCAGCCGCTCCGTCCGGTGTCGTGGAGTCGCCGGACGAGCAGGGTGGTCTGCGGTACCAGGACGGCGAGTGCGAACACCGGGGTCACGAGTGCCGAGACGAACTCCCCGACGGGGTGCAGGGCCCCCACGGCAGCGACCGTGCTCAGTGCGGCGGTGATCACGACGACGTGCAACTGCGCCCACCAGTAGGTCGACCGACCAGCCCGACCGTCGAGTCGGAGGGCATCGAGCCAGTAGCTGCGGACAGCGCTCCAGAAGGTCGAGCGGTGGACGTCGAGGGCGGTGAGGGTGAAGCTTGTCACGTGGAACACGGTACATCAGATGCCGGTCGCCTCGTGGGTGGGACGACGGGAGGCGGGGTGCCCAATGGGCCCGCGCCGCCCC